>CBDUTX010000050.1:0-10242 GCA_965370235.1 uncultured Desulfuromonadaceae bacterium
TGGTACAAGTGCAGCTTTTTTCTACAGTGATTATAACGGTTTTATTTCCTCGGGCAATAAATATATGTATTTTGAAGCTTCAGCAATGATAATTACACTTATTTTGCTTGGAAGATATTTTGAAGCAAAAGCCAAGAAAAAAACATCTGAAGCAATTTCTAAATTGCTCAATTTAAAACCACAGAAACCTAACGTACTCAGAGATGCAGAAGAGATAAATATTTCAACAGGTGAATTAAAAATTGAAGATGTCGTCATTGTCAGACCGGGAGAAAAAATCCCTGCTGACGGCATTATAATTCAAGGTAATTCATCGGTTGACGAAAGTATGATAACCGGAGAAAGTATGCCTGTTGAGAAAAATATTGAGGACAAAGTCATTGGTGCTACTATCAATAAGTTTGGTTCTTTTAATTTTAAAGTAACAAAAATCGGAAAGGATTCAATACTCTCTCAAATTATTTCAATTGTTGAAAAAGCTCAGGGAAGTAAAGCTCCTATACCGAGATTGGCTGATAAAGTTGCGGGATATTTTGTACCATCTGTAATTGCAATTGCATTAATAACTTTTATTCTCTGGATTATTATTACTTCAAATTTTACTGCTGCTATTATCAGCTCTGTCGCCGTTCTTGTCATTGCATGTCCATGCGCACTTGGGCTTGCTACTCCTACTGCTATAATGGTAGGTACAGGAAAAGGAGCTGAAAACGGGATTCTTTTTAAAAATGGTGAGGTTCTTGAAAAAATAAATAAAGTTAAAACAATTGTATTTGATAAAACCGGTACTTTAACACTTGGGAAACCGGATGTTCTTGATTTTCATATTATTGGTATTCAATCAAATGATGAAATATTTAAATTAGCATGTATTTCCGAGAAAAAATCAGAGCATCCTCTCGGTGTGGCTATTTATAACTACACAAAAGATAAAATAGAAAATAAAACAATTAATAATGATCCTGATACATTCAAATATATTCCAGGGCAGGGAATCATAACAAGTGTTCATAGAAAAAAAGTAAGCATAGGATCAAGAAAACTTTTTAATGATATATACCCGGAATCTCTGGAACAAATTATAATTAAATATGAGAAACAGGGTTATACACCTGTGATAATGGCTGTAGATGATCAACCCGTTGCAGTTTTTGCTCTTGGGGATACTTTAAGAGAAAATGCAAAAGAAGTAATTGAAAAACTGATTAAAATGGATTATGAAATTTATCTCCTTTCCGGAGATAACAGAAAAACAGCAAAATTTATTGCTGATATTCTTAAAATTAAAAATGTAATATCAGAAGTTCAACCCGAAGGAAAAGTCGATGTAATTGAAAAAATCAGAAGCTCGGGAAAATTGGTTGCAATGGTCGGCGATGGTATAAATGATGCTCCGGCTCTGACTGCATCCGATGTAGGAATAACATTTTCAACAAGTTCGGATATTGCAGTAGAATCTTCTGATATAACTATAATAAGGGGTGACCTCTCCTCAATAATAACAACAATTTTTCTATCAAAGAAAACACTTGAAAAAATCAAACAAAACCTCTTCTGGGCTTTTTTTTATAACATCCTCGGAATTCCGATTGCAGCAATGGGTCTTTTAAATCCAATTATTGCAGGAGCTGCAATGGCTTTTAGCTCTGTATCGGTTGTCTTGAACTCATTGAGTCTTAAAAAATTAAGTTTTTAATTAAAATTATGTAATCTAAACCTTGACAGTTCTGATAAATAGAAATAAATTTTCAAGACAGTTTTAAATCATAAAGAGGAGTCTATATGAAAATATTAGTTACTGGAGGAGCTGGTTTTATCGGTTCTCATACATCTGACAAACTTATTCAAACGGGTCATGAAGTCTGGATACTCGATAATTTATTTTCCGGTAAAAATGAAAATGTAAACAAAAATTCTGAATTCATACTTGCTGATATAACTGAATATCCTCTGTCTGAATTATTTATTAAAGAAAAATTCGACTATGTTATTCACCTTGCAGCTCAACTAGATGTCAGAAAATCTGTTGAAGATCCGTATTTTGATGCAAGAGTCAATATTGAAGGAACTCTGAAATTATTGGATGCTGCTGTAAAATCCGATGTCAAAAAATTTATCTTTATTTCATCTGCAGGAGTTATGTATGGCGATACGGTAGAACCTGCTTCTGAGAGTACTCCCCCATCTCCAGTTTCTCCTTATGGTGTCAGTAAACTTGCTTCCGAACACTATCTCAGAGCGTACAGATTTAATCATGGATTAAATTATACAGTACTGAGACTGGCTAATGTATATGGACCGAGACAGGACCCTCATGGAGAAGCCGGTGTTGTAGCAATTTTTTCAAATCAGATGTTGAAAAATGAAAGGTCAAAACTATTTGGACAAGGAAAATTAGAAAGAGATTATGTTTATGTAGATGATGTAGTCAGAGCAATAATGCTTTCTCTTGAAAGTGGTAAAAATGATATTTTTAATATCTCTACAGGTTATGCAACTTCTGTGAGAAAACTTTTTGAAACAATGAGAGAGTATTTCTCTGATATTCCTGAGCCGGAACTTTTACCAGCAAGACAGGGAGAGTTACAAAGAAGTGTTGTCAACTTCGGAAAAGCAAGCACAGTTCTTAAATGGACCCCTTCTGTTGAATTAGATCAGGGTCTGAAAAGGACTATTGATTATTTTAAAACCAGAACATTATAAAAGGGGTTACTATGGATAAGGTAAACTTAGGTGTAATCGGAGCTGGGTCATGGGGTCCAAATCTTATTAGGAATTTCAACTCGGTACAGGGATGTAATATCAAATATGTTGTTGATTCGGATGAAAAAGCGAGAGAAAAAATACAATCTCTTTATCCTGCTATTGATGTAAAGGAAGATATTGAAGAAATTCTAAATGATAATGAACTCAAAGCAGTTGTTATTTCAACTTCTGCCCCAACTCATTATAAACTTGCCAAAGCAGCCATTGAAGCAGGAAAAGACATATATGTTGAAAAGCCGATTACTTTGAAAGCTGATCATGCAAGAGAATTGATCAAAATCTCCAAAGAGAAAGACCTGATAATTATGGTTGGACATCTCCTTTTATATCATACCGGAATAAATTATCTTAAAGATATCATTAAAAGAGGTGATCTCGGCGATATATACTATATATATACTTCCAGGGTCAATCTTGGAAAAGTCAGGGATAAGGAAAATGCATTCTGGAGCTTTGCACCCCATGATATCAGCATAATACTTCATCTGATCAAGGAGATGCCGGTAAGGATCTCATCGACAGGGGCGGCATTTATAAATCCAAAAGTAGAAGATGTTGTCTTTTCTACTATGGAATTTTCATCGGGGAAAGTTGCTCATATGCATGTAAGCTGGCTTGATCCTCATAAGATAAGAAAAACCACTGTTGTCGGTTCAAAGAAGATGGCTGTGTTCGACGATGCAGCACCAACAGAAAATTTAAGGATATATGACAAGGGAGTTGATTATAAACCAGGGATGACCGATTATCATCAATCACTAACTTTAAGGATAGGCGATATACATATACCAAAGATACCCTCCGGAGAACCTCTTAAAATTGAATGCAATCATTTCATAGAATGTGTTAAACAAAGACTCAAACCTCTATCTGACGGAATTAATGGACTAAATGTTGTTAAAATCTTAGAAGCAGGCAGTCTATCACTGGAAAATAATGGAATGCCCGTTGAAATACCACAGGATTAAATTATGAATAATGATATTTTCATACATAATTCTGCAATAGTCGATGAAGGAGCTGATATTGGAGCAGGTACGAAAATATGGCACTTCTCACATGTAAGATCAGGTGCAAAAATTGGCAAGAACTGCTCTATTTCTCAAAACTGTTATGTTGACGATAGAACTGTTCTCGGAGATGGTGTTAAATTGCAGAATAATGTCTCTGTCTATGCAATGATAACTCTTGAAGATGGAGTATTTGCAGGACCATCGATGGTTTTCACAAACGATATCAATCCGAGGGCTCCCTATCCGAAAGGAGGTAAGTGGATCTCAACCCTGGTAAAGCAAGGTGCAACACTTGGAGCTAATTGTACTATTATCTGCGGTCATACGATCGGTAAGTGGTCTCTCATCGGCGCAGGTGCTGTTGTTTCAAAAGATGTTCCTGATTATGCACTTATGATAGGTGTCCCTGCAATTCAGAAAGGATGGGTTTGTGAATGTGGAATAAAACTTCAATTAGAAGTAGATGATAATTCTGACGAAAAAACACAGTGTGTAAAATGTAATAGAAAATATAGTAGAAAAGGAAAAATTGTTGAGAAGATTTTGTAAATATTGTATTTAATATTTCTTGTAATATGATATTTTAGTATTTATTCTATTTGCTTAAGATAAATAATTAACCTTAAAATTCAAGGAGGAGTTTTGTGAGAAAATTTATAATCTTCTCCACAATTCTGATTATTCTGTTATTTGTTAATCAGAATTTACAAGCTCAGTTAAACTTGCGAATTCAGGACATTCAGTCTGATACTGCAGGACAATATACCGGACAGGATGTAAGAATTCACGGGATTGTCACTTCTTCCACAGGAACTATCGGTACCGGTTTTTACATTCAGGATTCTACAGGTGCCTATAGCGGAATACTTGTTTACACATCTTATTATAATGTCGATCTTGGGGATTCACTTGTTGTAACCGGAACAGTTGTAGAATACTATGGAAAAACTGAAATTTCTTATCCTTCTGATGTCACTGTTCTTTCAACCGGAGTTCAGGTTCCGGCTCCTACAATAGTGACAACAAGTCAGCTTGCGACATCAAATCCTGACACTGCTGAAATGTTTGAAGGAGTTCTTGTAGGAATTTTAGATCCTGTTGTCACCGACACAAGTCTTGGATACGGAGAATGGGAGATCGATGACGGAACAGGTCCCTGCAGAGTTGACGATGAAGGAAATTATACAATGCCTGCTCTCTACGATACGTTGTGTGCAATAGTTGGAATTGTTGATTATTCTTTTGATAACTTCAAATTGCAACCTCGCGGCGATCAGGATATATATTATTCATTCTCTGGAGCTGGTACTGCTACGGTAAATCCTTCAACTCTTATAGAAAGAGAAACAGTTTCAATAAGTCTTAATTTGTCTACATCCTTTGGTTCAATTAATCAGATCAGAATTTCCTTACCTCATTCATTGAATTATACAGGTTATTATTCATTATCCGGATCAGGATTTTTAAATGCAACTGCCATAATCAATGCTGATACAATAGAAATAAGCAATGCAGATATCACCTCACTTACATCAGGTACTTTGGTTCTTTCAACTATTACACCTGCTTATGCCGGAATTGAGACATTATTTGTAGAAACTGCAACCGCACAGGATACTTTCTCTCCAATTTCTTCCCAGCCAATTCTGCAGATAACAAGATCTGACGGAACAATACCAATATCACTTGTCAGTTTGAATAATTTACAGGGTATTCCTATCATGCTTGACGAGAATGTTACTATTACCGGAATAATGACAGCTGCAGGAGAGATTGGAAGCAAGTACTTTCTGCAGGATAATTCTGCCGGCGTATGTGTTTACAATCCGGGTGGAGGAATTGCAATTGGTGATAGTGTCATATTTCAAGGTACAGTCGATCAATGGAGCGGTCTAACAGAAATCTCACCTGTATCGTTAACAGGAGGTCCTTTTACGGGAACACTGGTTCAACCTGAAATTGTTACATGTTCTATTTTGGAGCTTGAAGGTATTAACGGGATTGAAAATTATGAAGGGGAATTAGTCAGGATAGATAATCTACTTCAATCTGTTCCTGTTTTTCCTCAGATAGAAAACAATATGCCAATAACAGACGGAACAGGAAATTTCGAATTAAGGGTCGAAGTCGCAGAAATAGCCGGAAAGCCTGTTCCACCAGATGGTTTTTCCATAACAGGTGTCATTTCTCAATACTGTCCGGACCCTCCTTACACAACAGGGTACCAGATCATGCCGAGAGGACTTTTTGATATCAGAAAGGGAGGTGCTGGTAGCGGTTTTGCTCAATCATACCTTTCGTCTATTCCTGCAGGTTCAAGCGGAGATATAAGAATAAAATTGATATCAGAAATAGATACAATTGACCGTCTGTCCATTACGATTTCTGATACAGCCTGGCATTGGACAGGAAATACTATCGATGTTGTACTTCCGGCTTCAGCTGTTCTTGATTCTGTTGCTGGAAATGGTATTAATTTAAAATACAAAATATTTATCAGTAATTTAAATCTTTCTCCGGACAGCTCCTGTTTTATAGGAGTAGAAAACATTAGGGCTCCTGATACAACAGGAGTAATGACTTTAACAACAGAGACAGGAATAAGTTCCGATAACACTATGTCTGAAATTTATAACTCACCCCGGATATGGTCTGTATATTCAATTTCAGAAGTCCAGCATCCCGATTCAGGGGGTTTTAACTCAATTTTAGAAGGTGATAAGGTTATAGTATCTGGAGTTGTTACAGGACCATCTGAGATATTCAATGGAGGAACTACAAAGACATCTTTCTGGATAGAAGATTCAACCGGTGGAGTTAATATTTTCTCTTCACAGGATGATGGAAATAAAAGTTTTATTCTCGGAGCAGAAGTAGTAGTTCGGGGAACTGTTACAGAATACAATGGTATAACAGAAGTTGTTTATTCGGAAGTAGATTCTGTTACCATAATGGGTTATGACAGACCTTTACCGGATACACTTGTTCTTGCAGAAAATCAGGGTTTATATGAGATGATTGAAGGTCGTCTTGCAATAATTGAAAAAGCTGTTGTGACAACATCTCCTGTTCAAAGTGGTTCAGGTTCTGATTTTTCTGTCAGAAACGGAAGAACACTGATCACAGTTAGGCTCAGTGACAATTCCTTTGACATTTCTGAAATATACAAAGGCAATACTATTGATATCATTGGCATTATTGGTCAATATAGTTATGATATTCCTGCATCTTCGGGATATCAACTTCTCCCCCGTTTCAATTCTGACATGACGAAGATATCTCTTGGTACACCTTCAGATGAACCTGAGATAATAGTTTATCCAAACCCGGTTGCATTTTCAATCGGAGAAATTTCTCATTTCTATATCAATACTCCATTATCCGGAAGAATAAGTCTGAAGATCTACGACATGGAAGGGCGAGAAGTAATGACTCTTCTGGAGAATACACCCGGAGGACCTCAGTATATTACATGGGATGGACTTACAACCTATGGTGAAAATGCTCGTATTGGGGTTTACATTGTTCATCTATCCTATCAAGCTGGTGATGGAAATGAAAAAATTGTGAATAAACCTTTAGTTGTTGGAACGACATTGGAGTAAATTATGAAAATTAAGGTATTTACATTATTAATATTTATCACCTTTATTCAATTATACGCTGCTTTCGAAGAAACAGAAAGTTCGACAAGAGCTGAAGGAATGGCTGAAGCAGTTACTGCTATATGTATTGGTCCTCTTGATGCTATTTACAATCCTGCGGGTCTTGTAAACCTGAATTCAATTAAAATTATATCTTATTTCAGGAAACCTTTTGGATTATTTCAAAGTGCAGGTGCAGGATTTGCTCTACCGACGAAGATTGGAGTTTCTGCAATATCATTAAGATGGTTTTCTGTCAAAGGTGAATACAGAGGCTCGGACAGTACATTAATAGAAGATAATTCCACTCTTCACAGTGAATCGACAATTTCCTTTTCTCATGCTTTGAACCTTCAGAAAAATTTTGCTGCTGGCTTTTCCCTGAATATATACAACCTCAAACAGGCAAGGTTCGGTTCAACATTTGCCTGGGGTTTAGATTTAGGATTTAGTGGAACACTTTACAGAAAATGGAAAATGGGAATATCTATCCATAATCTCAACTCACCTGAAGTTGGAAAAGAACATCCTGAAGATCTTCCACGGGTAGTAAGGACTGGAGTTGCATTCTCTCCTGTTGACAATATAACTTCTTCATTCGATATCAGGCATGAAGTCGGATATCCGATAAGAATAGCTTTTGGGCAGGAATTTTCTCTTTCAGAGTATCTGATGTTAAGGACAGGAATACAAACTGAACCTGTAAGATTTTCAGGTGGGATTACAATTTCTTATTCAGGCTTTAATTTCGATTACTCTATAATCCAACATTCGGAACTACCTTTAACTCATCAAATAGCATTGGGATATGTTTTCAGATGAAAAATATAATTTTAATTTTCATATTTCTCACTTCTGTGCTTTCTTCAGAAGTGATAGATATTAACAATGCCAATATTGATCAGATATATGATCTGCCCATTGATTCTTCGCTGGCATTGAGTTTATACCACTATATAAAAGACCATGATGGATTGAAGTCTTTTACAGATCTTTATAAGGTTCCGGGAATGGATGATTATAATTATCAGAAACTTCTCCCTATTGTTCATATTGTAGCGGATATTAAGGATGATTGGAAGACAGTTAGGATCGACAATCTGCGTGACAGACTGGCATCCGAAGACAATCCAGGTACGGGAGCTATCGGTCTCTGGGAAGATCTTCTGCTCTATCCATATGATATAAACGATGTAAGTATTGAAGAATTAGACGGATTATGGCGAGTTTCTCTTATTGATGCTGCATCTGTTATAAGACATAAATATACATGGGAAAATTACAGGTATTTAGGTGAGCTGAGAAATGTAGATAACCTTTCATCTTATGGCTATAGAAATATGCGGGATTATCTTAAAGAACCGGATGAAAGTATAGAAGATAACTTCTTTGGTATTGCCCGTTTAAAAATTACACTTGAACATCCGGCTGAAGACAAAGAAAGTACAATAAGAAATAACATATATGAACTTGAGGACAGAATAAACGAACTTAAAGATACTTCCTCATCTATTTATGAAAGATTGATTTCAGCAGGATGGTCTCAGGATTCAATCGATAACCTTATAGACAACCTCGATTATTACCATGAGAAATTAACTTCTCCGGGGAATAACTACAATTATCAAAATTTTACAATAAAGGGTGGTTATGGAAACAACTATAGAGCTGGTATCACTTATTTCAACGGAAGTGTTACAGAAGAACAACTCAGAGGTTACTTCACTTTCAGAGATATTGGTCCTATTGATATAATGACTGTAGGAGACTACAGGATAACCATCGGTGAAGGTTTATTTCTTGATAATACCTATGAATTCAGGGCTAGACAAACAGAAAAAGTAAGAGGTATCTTTGGAGATCTCACTGAAAACCAGCAATATGGATTTCGTGGTGTTGTACTTCAGATGAAATTATTTGATATCGCTTATCCGATGTTCTTTGCCAGTTATACTAAAAGACAGGCTATTATGGCAAATGCAGACACTGCGGTTGTACTCTTCTATACTCCATGGGATATCGGAGATGAGGACAATTATGTTAATGAGAAAACATTCGGTGGAGGTCTGTCTTTCAGATTTGACAGAATGTTACCAGGTGCTGCTGTTGAATTATATGCATATAGAACCATATATGATCATTATTTTAATCCTGATACAAATTATATTGACATACCAAATGATAAAGATAATCTTTCCGATGGAAATTTTCTTTATCAACTTACAGGAAAAGAGAGAACTATTTATTCAATATCCTCGAGAGGGATAATATTTGGTAATCTCGGTATCTCTGCAGAAGCTGCCATACAAAACGAAGATAAATATGCTTATATCATCAACTCCAGATTGCAGTATGAATTCCTGTATATAGATCTTATTTGGAGACATTATGATGTAGGTTATGACAATCCTTTCTGCAGAGCTTTCGCAGAGCAGCAACGATTTGATGATACTGAGCTTGAAAAACCATACAGATTGATCAATCCTCTTTATTCTTATCTTCAGGAAGATCCTGTACCCAAGGCTGAAGAAGGACTCTATGTTGGGACCAGATATCAAATAAACAGACAGTTGACAATATCACGCGCTTATATCGATATTTGGACAAATCTTTCTACAGGTCTTGATAATTATAGAGCTGAAGCAAGAATTGATTACAGAGTTGTATATCCATTTAACATCAGGTTAAGACAGAAATGGCAGACGAAACACCTAACAAAAACTTCATTTTTCAGCACTTCAATTACAAATGAAACAGAACTTCAGTTCAGGTTTCTTCTCGGAAACGGTGATGTTATATCTACTTCTTTTACACGTTCA
>CBDUTX010000051.1:0-10199 GCA_965370235.1 uncultured Desulfuromonadaceae bacterium
TTTCAACCAAAGAAAAGAAACTTCTCTCGGATTCATAGATTTAAAAGAGAGATCTGATACTCCGTATTTATTGTAAAGGATCATATCTACATCTCTTTTTTCAATTGAACTGACTTCAAATGTTCCATATCCAGATCTAGCGATGATAATTCCGAAGATCTCCGGTTCTCCCGGTGCTATTCTCTTCGTTATATGTTTCGTATTCATTGTATGGAATTCATTAACAGGAATTGCTGAAAGACTATATCTAACAGAAGTTTGATCCATATCAAAAGCTTCAACTACTATTGAAATATCATCAGAATGAGGAGGTATTAGTATAGCTTCAGTTGAGCTGTAACTTATCGATTTATAAATACTGTCATTGAATACCGCATGGAGATCAAGATCAACCTCATCATCACTTTCAAGATACAGAAGAACAGGCTCACTTTCAGTATTCTGCATTAGGAAAACTCTTCTCGGCTCAGCATTAGTCATTCTGGAATTTTCCTTTTTTCCAATTGTTATCAAGTTGATATCATCATTCCTTTCAATACTCAGAACCCAATTAATCTTTGCTTTTATTTCATTTAAAAATATCAAAGCAAAAATACTATCCCCCTTGACAGCATCGATGAAAACCTGTTCGTTATTGGTATTTGAAGTTCCCGATGCTGCAAAATCATAATTATTGATATAAAGATTTATATCCGCATCACCGCCTACATCATCAGAAGAGATGTTGAACTCATATCTTCCTGAAATTAAAGCATAAAATACCAGTACCTCTGCCGGTTTCTCTGATGTCAATCTTCCTGTTGTTCTTATTGAATTTAATTTTCTAAAAAAATCAATTCTACTGATATTCATTTCAAGTTTATTCTCTCTCAAACCTGAGAAAGAGACAGTAAACCAGTAATCTCTGAATGAATTAATAATGACATTACCTGTATTGGTCTGGGCAACCAGTTCATGATCTTCATCAAAAACAGAAAAAGGAACTTCAGGAAATACCGATATTTCAAGATCTGACCAGTTATCTTCAAAAATCCTAAATTTTCCTCTTCCACTTTCAAGTTCAAATGAAAAACTGGTGTCTGCTGAAACTACTATATCATTATTTTTAGCAGTTAAACTGAAAATTAAAACAAGTATATATAACATCTATTTCTTCTCCTTTTTTGATTCCATCTGATAAATAAGATCATAAAATTTTATATCATATAATTTCCCACTTTCAATTATTTTACCTCTCGTTACAAGTTTTCCCTCAGGATCATAGACTATTGAATAACCTTTTTTAAGAGCACGATGTGGTGCTAAATTTGTTATTTCAGTCCTTTTTAAAGATAATAGACCCTGTAAATATTTGAGTCTTCTTTTCATATTTAATTTTACAGAATTTTTTACTCTTTTTAATAGAAATTTTTTATCTTCAATACTTGATTTGATATCAAAAGAATAAAATCTTTTTTCTATCATCATCAAATCCGTTTTCAGAAATTCGGTTTTTTCAATCTTAAAAAACATTCTCTTTTTCAATATTTCTATTTCACTCTTCCTTTGTGAAATTAATTGAATAAGATTAAACGGTTTTATCTGAGTTTTAAAAATATTTAATTTCTGATTATAATTATTAATTATTTGAACAGGTATTCGTTTTATTCCATCACTGCTGTTATCAAGTATCATCCTCAATTCCTCTACTTTTCCGGGAATAGATCTGAAAGAATATGAATTTCTCACATTAAATATTTTTTCAGCCAATATCTGTAATTTTCTCTTTATTCCTGATTTGAAATCATTTTTTATGTCTATCAGATCTTTGAGAATTTTCTGCCCATCTGGAAAAACAATCTCAGCAGCGGCTGAAGGTGTTGCTGCTGATACATCAGCTACAAAATCTACAATAGTCTGATCAATTTGATGCCCAATTGCTGACACAATCGGTATTTCCGAATGAAATACATGTCTTGCAAGATCCTCATTATTGAAACAGGCAAGATCTTCCGGAGCTCCACCTCCCCTGGCTATAATAATGACCTCAACATCAGTTTTAAATAGTTTTTGTAAAGCTCTTATCAGAGATTTTGGTGCTTTTTCTCCCTGTACAATAGAAGGAGAAATAAGTATTTCAGAAGAAGGAAATCTTCTCATTCCTACTTTAATTATATCTCTTATAGCAGCTCCGGTCTCTGAGGTGATTACTCCCACTTTTAAAGGATAATAAGGAAGTATTTTCTTATGCTGATCATCAAAAAGACCCTCATCTTTCAATTTTTCCTTCAGTGCAAGAAACCTTAGAAATATCTCTCCTCTACCTGCAGGAATTGCTCTGTCAACTTTGAAAATATACCTTCCGGTTCTCCCCCATATAGAAAGCTGCCCTTCACATATCCATACTTCTCCCGATTTAGGATATGATAACGATTTAATAATATGAGACTGCTCCAATTGACTGATATATCTCAAATTATTTTTAAAAATCACTGCATCAAGAGAACTTTTATCATCTTTTAAAGTAAAGTAGAAATGCCCGCTTGAATGAAGGGTAGCTTTTGATATTTCACCTTTTATAGAAATATAACCAATCATCTCCTCAATTATCTTTTTTGCAAGATTATTCACATATGAGACAGATAATATTTCCATTGGATCAACTATTTTTAATCAAATATCTAACTTAAAATTTAAATTAGATCGTAACAATGTTGCCCTGACAGTATTGTGCATTAAAAGAGCAACAGTTAAAGGACCAACTCCTCCCGGAACAGGAGTAATTGCATAAACATATCCAATCAAATTATCAAAATCACAATCCCCGACGAGTCTGTATCCCTTTTTCGAATGAGGGTCATCAATGCTATTAACACCTACATCAATTACTATACAATTTTCTCTGACCATTTCTCTTTTAATAAATTTCGGTTTTCCCATAGCTGCAATGAGAATATCAGCCTGTTTCGTTATTTCATTGATATTTTTTGTTCTCGAATGGCAGATTGTTACAGTAGCATCAACATTTTTCTTAATCAGCATAACTGCAAGAGGTTTCCCAACAATTAAACTTCTGCCTATAACAACAACTCTCCTCCCACTGACATCAATATTATAAAATCTCAATAACTCCATGATTCCGGCTGGAGTACATGGATAAAAGGCAGGTATTCCTCTGAGTAAACAACCTAGGTTATAAGGATGAAATCCATCTACATCCTTATCAGCAGGGATACTCAGCAGAATCCTCTCCTCATCAATATGATCGGGTAGCGGAAGCTGTACAAGGATACCATCAGGATTATCTTTTACTATCAAATCCTGTATCCTTCCAATGAGCTCCTCTTCTGTTATATTTAAATTAATTTTTATCGTTCTTTCTATTATGCCGATTTTTTCCGCTGCTCTGCTTTTTGATCTTACATATGAAATTGAAGCCGGATCATCTCCAACCAGGATAACATCTAATGTTGGTTTAATTCCTGTCTCCTCAATCAGTTTTTCTAATTTGACATAGATTTCTCTTGCTACAATTTTCCCTTTTAATAATCTTGTATCCATATCAAGCCTTCTTTCACTTTAACAAATTAAATATTAGACTCACCATATAATGTAAATCTTTTAAAGTTCAAAGCTCTGCCTGAATCATCTGAAAATTCTATATACACTCCATCTAATCTTCTTTTCTGATTGTGAGAAGGTCGAAGTTTTACCCTTCTGCCGGTTCTAAATATTTCCAGGGAAGGTTTCCATTCCATTCCGATTACCGAATCAAAAGCGCCTACCATTCCGACATCGGTAATATAAGCCGTTCCTTTATCAGAAACAAATCCATCAGCTGTTGGAATATGTGTATGTGTCCCCAGAACTGCTGAAACTTTTCCATCAAGATGAAAAAACATCGCTCTCTTTTCTGAAGTTGCTTCAGCATGAAAATCCACAATGATAATTGGATGATCCGAATTAACTACAGTATCACTTTTCAGCATTTCCTCAACAGCAAAAAAAGGATTGTCTGAAAGATTAAGAAAAAGTCTTCCTAAAAGAGAAATAATTAGAATATCTTTTCCTCTTATATTTTTTACTCCCAGGCGGTGACCATGTATAAATGATGTAAAATTTGCAGGGATGATCACTCTTTCTTCGTCAATTAGCCAGTCCTCTATGTCCTGAACCTGAAGAATGTGATTCCCTCCGGTAAATAAATCAATCCCTGTTGCATACATCTGTTTAGCTACTTTTCTTGAAATTCCATAACCGCTGGCAAGGTTTTCTCCATTGGCTATAAGCAGATCAGGATTATATTTAGTGTTTATTTCATCAATCAGCAAATCACATGTGTCTCTACCTGGTTTGCCAATGATATCACCAAGAAATACTATTTTGATAGGCTCATTTGGCATATTCAGTTGCTCTGATCTCTCTAATAATTGTAACCTTTATCTGTCCGGGATATTTTAATTCCCTTTCAATTTTATCTGCAACATCCTTTGCAAGAATTCCAGCTTCAGCATCTGAAATTTTTGTCGGTTCAACAATAACCCTAAGCTCTCTTCCGGCTTGAAGAGCAAAAACTTTCTCAACACCCTCCATTACATTAGCAATCCCTTCAAGTTTCTCAACTCTTTCAAGATAAGCTTCGATTGTATCTCTTCTGGCACCTGGTCTTGATCCTGATATTGCATCAGCTGCTTGAACAAGTACTGAAATAGGGGATATCGAGTCAACTTCTTCATGATGGGCTGCAATTGCATTTATTATAATAAAATCTTCCCCATATTTTTTCGCTATCTCCGCACCAATCAAAGCATGTGTACCTTCAATGGTTTGATCCGTTGCTTTTCCAATGTCATGAAGCAGACCGCTTCTTTTTGCAGTCATAACATTCAAACCCAATTCACCAGCCATTAATCCTGCAATGTAGGCAACTTCTTTAGAATGCTGAAGAACATTTTGTCCGTAACTTGTTCTATATCTCAATCTTCCTATCAGTCTCATAATTTCCGGGTGTAAATTTGATATATTTAATTCAGTTAGAGTTTCTTCTGCAGTTGCTTTTATGATTTCATCAATTTCTTTTTTCGCTTTTTCAATAACTGCTTCGATCCTACCGGGATTTATTCTCCCATCAGAAACAAGTTTCTCCATTCCAATTCTTGCAATTTCTCTTCTAACAGGATCAAAACCAGAAAGAGTTATCGCTTCAGGTGTATCATCAATTATTATTTCAACACCGGTTATATTTTCGAATGATCTTATGTTTCTACCTTCTCTACCGATAATTCTTCCTTTCATATCCTCAGATGGCAGTGAAACAACCGATACTGTAGATTCAACCGTATGATCTGTTGCACACCTCTGTATAGCTGTTACAATAATTTCTACAGCTTCTTTTTCAGCATTTCTCTGTGCTCTGTCCTTGATTTTCTTGATCATGTTTGCAGCATCCTTTTTTGCATCAACTTCCATGATCTTCATCAATTCAATTTTTGCTTCCAGAGCTGTCATTCTGGAAATTTTTTGAAGTCTACTGTTAATCTCATCAAGTTCTCTTTTTAATCTTTCTGATTTGCCAATTAATCCTCTTTCCTTGATGACAAGGTCTTTCTCCTTTTTTACAAATTCTCTCTCCTTGACAGATAAAACATCTTTTTTCTTATCAAGTGAAGATGTTCTGTCATGAAGCCTCTTCTCCATTTGATAAACTTCACGTTGCCATTTTTTCTCTTTTGATTCTAATTCCATCCTTGCATTAGCCATTTCTTCACTGATTTCAAGTTTTGAATTTTTCTTATAGGATTCAGCTTCTCTCTTTGCATCATCAATAAGTTTTTTTGCAAGAGTCTGAGCATCCAATAACCTGCTCTTCTGAATTCTCTGACTAATCAGATAACCAAAAATAAAGGAAATTAAACTGACAATAAAAAAAATTACAATAAAAATAATTACAGGGATATAATTCCCATCGATCTGTGAAATTAAAAAATTAAAGAATATTAGGTTCACCGTCTTCTCCTTCCCTAAAGGAACAGGAGCATACCGGTGAGATCTTTAAAGGAATTCTAAAATGATACATCATTATTAAATGCTTTAAAAACATATTATTTATCATAATTTGTAAAATAAACATAAAAAATACAAACGCTCTTTTTTAATGATATTAAAGATAAGGAATCCCTTTCAAAATATACATAATCTCAACCGACACACCTATCCCCTGAACTTAATTGGATCCGATATGCCGTGTGATAGATTGGTTTGAACCTTTCATTAAAGTGGGTGCCCTGTCCGTAGTTCAGAGGGTCTTCCAATTCTGAAAGCATACTCGTTCCTGCAGAATTTGAGATCCCTTTAGAAAGGTGTTGGCTCAAATCATATCTAAACATCACTAACATATCAGATCCTTTTATTAATTACTTATTATCAGAATTAGTATATATTACCATAATAAACATTAACAGACAACTTTATTTTAGTGGTGGAGGTGGTGGTTCTAAATTATCAATTTTAGAGGATTTTTTTACAAAATTGATAAAAGATTTCTGTCTGTCTTTTATAAGTTTATCAAGTTTTTCTTTGTCTATATTCATTATTTCAGCAGCATTAAGAAGAAGTTTCTTTTCCTGAGATGATATTCTTCCATCACTTAATGCCATATCTATAAGTGCATAAAGGAAAGGTAGTGCCTGCTGCGGATCTTCAGGTATATTCCATATCCCATGTCCGGATTTTACTCTTCTGACTATTTCCTCGACTTTGGCTCTGTTTATTCTATGTGCACCTGAAAAACCAATCAATAAATTCATTTCTTTTTTGTCAATAACACCATCACTTGCCATCATTACAGCCAGTGCTTCGATTAAAGCAATAGGTTTTGAAGTAGAACTCTGCTTTGCTCTTTGTCTGGCTTTACTCCATTGTTCTCTATTGGTCTGCAACCAGAGTACAAATTCCTCAATATTGGATAAAACCCATGCCCTGCTTCCATCATTTAGTACTGTCCCGCAATATGAACATTTATCAGTGTTTCCTGGAGTTTCGGGAGCTCCACATTTCGGGCAGTGAGCAGAATGCAGAGAAATTTCAGGTGAAATAGCTTCTACTTTTCTTATCAGCGTAAATACATGTGAGTAAATAGTTCTGTTTCCAATTACACTGACTTTCTTTGTCTTCAAATCTCTTGTTGACAGAGAACCTGACCATTTGACAAGTACATAAATTTTATCAAATTCTTCCTCCTGCTTTGTCCAAAGTACTTCCACTTTTCCAACCGCAGGAAATCTAAAAAACCGTATTTTCTTACCATTATCAAATACCTGAATTCTTTTAGATATACGCTCAATATTTGAAGAATATGTAACTTTTCTAAGAAATACAGCAGAACCTGTAAATAGAGATTGTTGATATCTGTAAAAGATCACAGATGCTCTGTCCTCAATATGTTGCAGGGAAAAATTTTTATCTTTTAATTTTATTACTGATACTCCTGGAATTTCAATATTAGCATTCCTTGCTTCCCATTCTCCTTCCTGTGTTATTTCAGAAAGTATCCAGTCATAATCACCGCTTCTTATTTGTGCACCACAAGCTTCACATTTACCTGCATCTGTTATATTTAAAGGAGCTGCACAATTTGGACAATTCCCTTCGAACAAACCCTTTTTCTTTAGTGTCTTTACTCCGGGCTTTCTTAAAAATGACCATATTTCAGAAAATGCTCCCGTTACTTTTGAACTCTTCAGTATTTTCCCTGACTTGAGATCAACCTTGTAATCCTTTGCTTTAGCAGTAATTGCAAAATGAATGGTATCAAAATTTTCATCCGATTCAACAGCTATAAGATCTATTTTCTGAACCTGAACATTCTCCATTGCATTTCTCCAGCCTTCTTCCTTTTGCATCATAATCTGAAGTGAAAAACGTTCTTCAACACCATCTGAAATAAAACGTCTTATTTTTTTTATATTCTGTTCACTCCAGGCTTTCTGAATTTCCAGAAACGCCTGTGAAACTCTATTTTTAAATTCTTCGATAGAAAAAGCAGGATCTCTTGACCTGATCTTAGCAAGAGCTTTATTTAAATTATATTTGTTCTGAACAAAAGTTGATTTTCTCAACCTTCTGTCCGTTATATTTCCTGAGGCTTTAATTTTACCAAATATAAAAACCAGAATGACAATTATAAGTAGAGGTATACCAATACAGGGATATTTTATAACAAGCCATATAAGTAAAAATATTAATTCTCCACCTCCACCACCACCTCCTCCTTCACTTCCTCCACCACTTCCTCCAAAAGACTCCCCTCCTCCTGCTCTTGCAAAAAGATTTACACTTGTAAAACACAATACAAATAGAAATGATATAATTATAATTTTTCTTAACATTTCATTCTCCAAATTAATTAATATAAAATAATCATAATTAGAAAACAATTATTGTATATCGTATTAGTTAAAAGAAGCAAGTAACAAGTAGCAAGTAACAAGTTTCAAGTTAAAAGAAAAATATTATATTTCTCTATGTTCTCTGCCTTCCCCTGTGTTTCCTCTGTGGTTAAATATTAGGTTTGGAGGGGTATTGATCATTGTTTATTGCTCATTGGTATAGGAGGTGGAATGAATATATCCGGATTCTTAGAAGATTTCTTTCCATAATCAATTAAAGCCTTCTGTCTGTCCTTTATCCACTTTGCCAATGTTTTTTTATCTATTTCCATTTTTCCAGATGCCTTTAAAAGTAATATTTTCTCTGATCTTGACAGTGTTCCATCACTTAAAGCCATGTCAATAAGTGCCAGGAGAAATGTGGTGGCAGATTTCTTGTTCTTTGGCATTTCAAAGACACTCACACCCTGTTTTACCTTTTCTACAATACTGTCAACAGAACTGTCGCTCAATTTATAAGCTCCTGATATTTTCTTCAATAACTTCATTTCCCTGGTTTCAATTTTTCCGTCACTTAACATCATAACTGCAAGTGTTTCAAGGAGGCTTTCAGGTTGTCCAAATCTCTTCCGTTTAGTTCTTTTCATCCCCTGTTTCCATTCTTTTCTATTTTTAAATATCCATTTATGATAACTCTGAAAATCTATAAGAACCCAGGTTATATCTCCTGTATTCAATGCAGAACCGCAATAAGGACATTTACCAACATTCTCTCTAGGTTCAGGAGCACCGCATTTAGGGCAGTGAGAAGAATGAAGTGCATCATCGGATGACAGTGCATCAAATTTCCTTGTAAGCGTCATTACAGTACTGTAGATAGTTTTCGGATATATCTGATTTATTCTTCCGGATATTAAATCTCTTTTTGATTTAATACCTGACCATTTTACTAGAACATGAACTTCATCATAGCTTTCACCGCTTAAAACCCATAAAGTTTCGACTTTTCCTATGGCTGGAAATTGATAGAACAACACTTTATCAAGTGAAGTCTTAATATCCATTTTATCTGCAACAGATTTAAGCCTATCTTCTTTTACTACTTTTCTCAGAGGATCGATATTTCCTGAAAAAAGAGAGGACTGATATCTGTAAAATATTACTGAAGTTCTATCTTCTACATGTTGAATTGAAAACTTAGGATCTTTTATCTTAATATCAATAACTCCTGGAATTATTTCATCCGTAATCTTCGTTTCCCATTCACATTCCTGTGTAATCTCTGAAAGTATCCAGTCATAATCTCCACTACGAATAAAAGCTTTACAGGCTTCACAATTCCCAGCATCAGTAATTTTCAAAGGAGCAGAACAGTTAGGGCAAAATCCTTCATAGAGACCTTTTCTGTCAAGTGTTTTAGCTCCCGGTCTTCTTAAAAAAGACCATATTTCTGTGAATTCCGATTTATTCATCGAACCTCTGATTATTTTACCTGTCTTCAATGATATATTGTAATCTTTAGCTTTAGCTGTAACTGCAACATGAATGGTATCAAAGTTCTCATCAGAATGTACTCCAACTATATTTATTTTTCTGATGATTATATTTTCCATAATATTTCTCCAGCCTTCCTCTTTCTGCATCATGATCTGGAGGTTGAATCTTTCATCAATCCCATCAGAAATAAAGTGTTTGACAGGTGACATATCCTGATTTGACCAGGCATTTTGAATATCAATAAATGCCTTTTTAACTTTATTCTTAAAATCTGTAAGTGAGAAATTTGGATCTCTTTTTTTTATTTTCTCAATAGCTTCATTTAAATTAAATTTA
>CBDUTX010000052.1:0-10178 GCA_965370235.1 uncultured Desulfuromonadaceae bacterium
AGTTTTTGCCATTAAATGATTTGATATTTTTTCACCTTTGATCTTTTGAGAAATCGCTTTTTTATAACAGGCAGATACAAATAATATTCCAAAGATATTTTTAGGACCAATTCCTGAGATGGTCTGTAATTCTTCATCAGAGGCTGAAAGAACTGAATATAAATTTTTATATTTTTTAATAAGTTCTCTTGCCTGAATCTTTACATCCGACCTCGGTTGACCAAAGGATAGAAGAAGTTCGATGACCTCCACATCACTTAAACTATCAATTCCATTTTCGAGAAATTTTTCTCTTAATCGAATTCTATGACCTTTTCTGTATTCTTCTCTATTTTTTCCCATTTTTGATTTCTTCTATTAATTTGGAAAGTGACGGATCTCTTGCTCCCATAGTTACAAGTACATCGAACTTATCAAAGGGATGAGATGCCGAATTAAAATCTCCGGTGAAAATATTTAAATCAGGCTTTATGTCTTTAATTAATGTTGTTAGATAATCACTATTGTATTGTCTGCTGACAGTTGTTCCTCCTGTGTAATAAACAGGAAGGATGAGCAGATAGTCCTCTGATGTTAGATTATTACAAAAAGCTGAAGCTATTATTTCACCAAAATTTTTTATCGGTGAATAACCATGAGGTCTAAAAATAACATATATCTTTTTAAAATATCTTTTCAGAGCTTTAAGAGATGCATCTATTTTTGCCTTGTTGTGAGCAAAATCATCAACAAGCGTTGTATTATTCACTTTACCAATGTATTGAAGTCTTCTTTTTAATCCAGGGAATGTTTTAATCGCAGATTTTATTCTGTCTTCTTTTAATCCGTAATGTTTTGCAAGAATAATAGCTGAAATAGCATTTTTGATATTATGGTTTCCTATAGAATTAATTTTATATTTATTTTTTCCGAATTTAAAAAACATATTGAATTTATCATTAAGTAAAAATTGAACTTCTGAAAATTTGTCAGAATATCTTTCCCCGTATCCAATCATTTTATAACTGTCGGAATTGAGATAACAGATGTTACTGTTTTGACAGAATAATCTGAATTTTTCAATAAGAATATCAAGAGAAAAATGATCTGTTGATATATTTGATATAAGCGAAACATGAGGTTTGTACAGATCAAGGTTTCCATCACTTTCATCTATTTCGACAATTAATGGACCATCCCCTAATTCAGGCAGAGAACCTGTAGTCAGTTCAGCTCCTGCAAGTACTGCCGGGTTTCTTCCGCAAAATTTGAAAATATGTCCAAGAAGTAAAGTTATTGTACTCTTTCCACTTGTTCCTGCAATTGCAATTGTTTTATTATTATTTACTATATCGGCAAGAAATTCAGATCTTTGAATGATTTTTTTTTTATATTCTCTGGCTTTTTTGATAACAGCTGTATTATCCTCAACAGCACTGCTCCTGATAAGTATATCACAGTTTTTAATTCCTGAACTGTCTTCAGGATAAATTTTTATATTATGATCTTTTAGAAGTTTTTTTTTCTCTATTTGAAGGTTTTTATCAAAGTAACGGTCAGAGCCGGATATTAATAAACTTTTTTTTTTGAGGTAAAAAGCTAAAGGAAACATACCGCTTCCTGCAATTCCAGAAAGGTAAATTTTATTAAAACTGTTCTGTATCATTCATATGGATGTTATATGAAGTTAATGATAGGCAAATATATATAAGAAGGAATTTGTAAAAACATAAATATTTTCAGTAAATTATTCTGTTTCTACTGTATCAGCATCTAAACCTTGAAGTAAGCTTAACCATTTTTTGTCAATTAATCCTTTTTTAAAAAGTTCTTTTCCATGTTCTCTGAATGAGATCATGCCATAGTTTATCATTTCCTTCTCCATCTCATCTATCAGTTCATTATATGGGGATTCTTTTAAAAGTATATTTCTTATATTCTCATTATTTCTGAGAATTTCATAAACGAGAACTCTTTTTTCTCCTTCTAATGCGGGAATTAATTTTTGACAGATAACAGATGTTAGATTGTCAGCTATAATCATTCTGATGTAATGCTGATCTTCGTCTGGATAAAGGCTTATCAGGTTTTGAATTGCTCTAATTGAATTTTGTGCATTAATTTCAGCAAAAACTGTAATACCGTTAGAAAGAGCTCTAATAACAAGATTCATAATTTCTAAGTCTTTTATGTCTGTAATTGAAATTATATCAACATTTTGCTTAAGAGATGATTTAAGAGCATTCTGATAATCATAAACATCCGTACCAATTTCTCTTTGAATTATGATTGATTTATCATTAGTGTGCAGATACTCAATTGGATTTTCAATTGTAAGAATTTTTCTTCCTTTCACCGAGTTTATATAATTTATCATGGCAGCTGTTGTTGAAGTTTTTCCGGATGACCCTGGTCCGGCAATGAGGATAAGACCTCTTTGGGATAAAGATATCTTTTCAAGTACTTCAGGAAGATTTAATGATTGAAGAGTTGGATTTTCAAAAGGTATAGGTCTTATAACCAGTGCAAAAGTACCTCTTTGAGATGTTATGTTAACTCTGAATCTTCCTATGCTTTCAAGAGAATAAGAACAATCAAAATCAGTCAGAAAAGAGAGAAAATCTTCAATTTTATGTTTTTCTATTTTATGGGAATTCAATATTATGTGAGATACAATTTCCTTAACATCTATTACAGATAGGCGGGTATCTGCTCCCATAGGCATCAAATTTCCTCCAATCCTGACAAACCAGGGTGTCCCTGCTACTAAATGCACATCAGTAGTATTTGCATCTTTTATTTTCAACAAGGTTTGACGGAATTTTCCAATAACTGGAGTTACGTTGTTCGAATTCATAAATCCTCCTGATTTTTATTATTATCAAAATAATATTATACTCAAATCAGTGTAATTTCTACATAAATAAGTTTAAACATATTGTATTTTATCAGACAATACATATCAATGCTTCATTTCCTTAAATCAATAGTAATGTAAATTATGTTAAAGGTGTTGTTTTTCCACTGCAGTTAAATTACTGTCAATAATAGTTATTTAGTATTCGTCTTATTTTCATATAGAATAACCTGATTATTATTAAAATGATTTAAATAACCAGAGATACTTAAATGCTGAGTATTATTTTAAACCCCATCTTGACAGAATTTTTAATAAGTGATATTGCTTATTTTTTTGAATTCTTATAATATTAAACTTAAACAAAAATAATTGATTAATATATATGAAAAAGCTTATTAAAAATATTAGAGGAATTATTTCATTATCTGAAGGTAATATCCCTAGAAAGGGAAATGACCTTAAGAAACTGGGAATTGTTGAAGATTCTGATATATTGATCGAATCTGATAAAATTTTATCAATAGAGAAATCAAATCTTTACACTCAATCAGATGTTGATTTAGTTATAGATGCTGATAATTCCTGGATTATGCCTGGTTTGATTGACAGTCACACCCATCCGATTTTTGCAGGCTGCAGATATCTTGAATTCTACCAAAGAGCAAATGGTATTT
Source organism: uncultured Desulfuromonadaceae bacterium (assembly GCA_965370235.1). Lineage (GTDB taxonomy): Bacteria > SDB-A > SDB-A > SDB-A > SDB-A > CBDUTX01. The sequence continues at coordinate 3,514 of CBDUTX010000052.1, forward strand.
CATATCAGGAAATTGCTAATAAAGGAGGGGGGATACTTTCAACAGTAGAAGAAACAAGAAAATTAAGTGCAGCAGAATTGAAAATTATTACTGAAAATAATCTAAAAACCTTTATAGAGAGTGGAACAACTACAATAGAAGCAAAATCAGGCTATGGTTTAACTCTTGAAGATGAGTTTAAATTGCTTGAAGTTTTGAAGGATTTATCACTTTCATCTGATATGAGTATATACAGGACTTTTCTGGGAGCACATTCTATTCCAAATGAATTTAAAGGAAATCCTAATTCCTATGTTGATTTCATATGTAATAAAATGATACCAAAGGTCAGTGAAAAAAAATTAGCTTCCTTTGTAGATGTATTCTGCGAAAAAGGAGCTTTTAATTTAACTCAGACTGAAAAAATTGCTTCAATTGCTGTAAAACATAATTTGAAATTGAGGATGCATCTTGAACAACTTACTCATATGAATAGTGTTGATATTGCATTGAAATATAATGCTTCTTCCATCGACCATGCTGTAATGGTTTCATCTGAGGATATAGATAAAATATCAAGGAGCAAAACTACAGTTGTGCTTCTGCCAGGAACAGAAGTATTTCTCGATCAGAACAAATTTGCTCCAGCTCGTCAGATGATCGATAGAGGTTGTATAGTTGCACTTGCCACTGATTTTAATCCAGGATCTTGTACAATCAGTTCCCTTTGGCTTATATCCACATTCAGTGTTTTAAAATTGAAAATGGATTTTTCAGAGATAGTCAATGCAATAACTGTTAATCCTGCTTATTCTCTGGGTATATCTGACAAATATGGGATTATATCACCAAAATACAAAGCTGATCTGTTATTCCTTGATGTTTCGGATCCAATAGAAATTCCTTATAAGTTTGGAATAAATCCTGTTAAAATGGTTATGAAAAATGGTAGAATCATTAGCAAGAGGTATTAATGTTACATAGAAAGAAAGAAGCAGACAGTTTATTCGATCAGAAAAAATATTATGAAGCTATTCTTATATATGAAAATTTAGAACTGGAATATGAAAACTTAGAAAAACTTGCAATTTCATATTTTAACACAGGTCAATATGATAAATCAGAGAAGATAACCATTAAGGTATTGAAGAATTACCTTGAAAATGATCAGCTTATTGATCTTGTAGCTTTTTACCTGTTCCAACTTGAGTATTCACCTGATCTTACAAAAAAATTTCTGATAAAACTTGCAGAAATTACAATTCACATGAAATTCTGGATGTATTCAGCTGAGCTTATAAAAAAAATAATAGAGAAAAATAAAGATGATTTTTTGAAGATCTTAAAGATATTACATTTGTTAAAAGAAAGTATTCACAATAAATCATTTTTTATTGCTATTATTGATGATGTAATTGAAGTTATAAAAAAAATTAATCCTGAAGGTTTGCTGACTGATACAGATAAAATAGCACAAAATGAATTTTCTCTTCCGGAATTTTTTGAGAGTATTGGCTCTTTTGAAAATGCAGCTCACGCATATATCAAAATTGGAAAATTCGCTACAAAAGTAAATAAACCTGATGTTGTAAGAAAGTCAATTATAGCCCTTGAAAGATTGGGATTTCAAAACAGAGATGAAGTTGTAGAATTGAGAAATGCTTTAAGTGATGCAGAACCATTCATTAAACTTACTGAATCATTGAATCTTCTCGATGAAAAAATAAAAATCATGCCGGTAGAAATACCTGAGAGTCATTTAAAATTAGCCCTTGCTCTTCAAAGCAGGAATTTGAAATTTAGATCAAAAGATGAATATCTAAAATCAATTATTGCAACACCCATACTTGAGCAGCAAAAATATATTGAAAATCTTTTTAATAAGTTATTATTAAATGATAAAAAATGGGCTGAAGAAGTTTTTGATTATATAATATCTTCTGACAAGCTTTCTTTTGATATTCTTAACTATGTAAAAAATATTATAAATTCACATACAAGTGAAGATAAAAAATCAGTAGAAAGTATGCTTTCAGATGAAGATGATATTTTACTGAAGTCTTTGGTTGACGAGACACTTTATGATATAGATCTTTCTTTAGTTAGTGAAGATAAAAATGGATCTGATCAATTAATTGCTAAGTCAGCAGATTCAGAGGTATCTAAAAAAGAAGGTGAGGATAATTCTTTGATCAAAGATTTCAAGGATAGTGTTGAGAAAGATAAAACCGATCAAAAAGAACAAACCGAGAAAATACTTGAGCAGATGCATCAACTTACTCCTGAAGAAATGGATAAAGAATCTCTTAAATCTGAATCTCTACAAACATTAGAGAAAGAAAAATCTGCTGAAAATCATGGAAAAAGTAAAGATGAAAGTATAGAATTAAAAGAGCCTGTTAATTTAAAAATTAAATTTGAAGAATTGCAGGATAAAGAAAAAGTAGCTGAAGAAATAATTGTTGAAAAAAATAATCATTCTGAAAATACTGTCAAAAACATGGATGAAGAAGATAAGAAAATATTTTATACAGAACAGGAGCTTAATATTGATTTTTTGTAAAGGATAAAGGTGTTTTATGCATTATAGAGATTTTTACGGACTTAATGAGGATCCTTTCAATAATGTTCCTGATTTAAAGTTCTACTATCCTGGAAATGAGTATGCTCGTATATATTCAAGATTGCTTAGAGTTGCGAGAGATAAAAAAGGCTTAGCAATGTTGACCGGAAAGGTGGGAACCGGAAAAACAACTCTTGCCAGACATTTGCTCTATCTTCTTCGGGATAATAGTGAAATTCAAGCAGGATTGCTTGTTTTAATACATAGTGAATTTGAGCCTGGCTGGTTTGTTAAGAGAATCGCCGGTTTAATCGGATTAAAAGAAATTCCAGAAGATAAAACCGATGCTCTTGCACTGGTAACCAGGAAATTATTGATGCTGGACAGTGAGAATAAACATACTGTGATTTTAATTGATGAAGCTAACAAGATGATCAATCCTGATCAAATTGAAGAAGTAAGAGGATTTTTAAATCTTGAAAAAGGTAATAGAAGAGTAATCACCTTTATTTTATTTGGTACACCAGATTTACTTTATATTTTAAAAAAGAATGAATCTCTATATCAAAGATCATTAATGAATCTTTCTTTGACATTAATGGATTTTGATTCAACTGTAAAATATATTCAACACAGGCTCAAGGTTGCCGGGGCTAATGGAGAAATTTTTTCAGCTGAATCTATTTCAATAATTCACAAATATTCAAAAGGCACTCCAAGAGTTATTAATGCAATTTGTGATAATGTACTCTTTGAGGGAGCATTAGCTAACAACAAGAATATTTCACCTGAACTTGTTGAAGAGGTAGTTGTTATGTTGGGTTTTGAAGGAGGAGATTATTAATTATGCCACTGAGTGGTGATGGCAGAAAGCTTTTCAATCAGGCGAGAGATTTCCAAAGATCGAAAGACTATAATGCTGCAATAAATATCTATAAAAGGATACTTGACAACACAGAAGATGCCGGGATTTATCAGCAGCTTGGTGATATATTTGAAAGAACTTCAGAAATTGAACAGGCAATTGATGCTTTTAGAAGATCTGCAAAGCTCTATATGGAAGAACAATTGTGGCGAGAGGCTCTTGGTGTTTACAGAAGATTATCAAGAGTTATGAAAGAAGATAGAGATGATCTTGGCTGGGAACTTGCAAGTCTATATATAAAAATGAATATGGAAATTGAAGCGATAAGAGATTTGACATTGTATGGTAATAAGAAAATGAAGGAGAACAATCTACCTGAAGCTTTCAGAGCTTTTGACAAGATAATGGAACTTGAACCTCAGAACATTGTCATCAGAGCTAAATATGCAAATATTTTAGGGCAGAAGGGTCAATATTCAAAAGCTATTAAAAACTATCAAATAGTCAGAGATATATATAACAAGAAAGGAGATGATGAAAAAGCTAATGAAGTTGATTTAATGATTAAAGAGATGGAAAACGATATGTCTCAAACATTTTCACAACAAGAATCTAAAATCGGTGAAGAACCTGATTTTGGATTTATGATAGGTGAATTTGTTTCCAAAGAGGATCAAAATGGACAAACTGAAACATCCACATATACATCAGGTTTTCTTTCCGATGAAAAAAAAGAGATAAAAGAAGAACCAATTTCAACTGTCCATCAATATGTTGAATCAGGTATTTCAGAAACTGAAGAGCTTGGGGATATGCCCTCATTAGGGAAAATTGGAATTGGATCTGAAGATGATGGAATTATAAGAAAAGCCTTTGCTGAAAAAGAAAAAATTACTGATGAAGAAGCAGCATTATCACTTTTAAATAATAATGTAGAACCAGGTAAAAAGAAAACAATCCAGAAGAAGAAAAAAGAAAAAGATGTTATTAGACAACCTAAAAAAGGGGAAATATTTGAATCGTTAAATCTTGATGATCTTTTAAAAAGTTTTTCAGAAGAAAAAGAAGAAACAGAAGATCTATTTTCATTTGAAGAGACAGCAAGAAAAGATATAAAAGAAAAAGTTAAAAAGCGAAAAGACAGCAGTGTTTCAATGTCTTCGTTAAAGGAACCCATTTCTATCGGCTCGCTTTTAAAAGGAGAGGGAGAGAACTTGAGTGATGTTGCTGCTGAATTAGCAAAAGAACTTGTTGATGATAAAAAGATTAATCAGATAAAAAAAGAACAGGATAAGATTTTAACTGATGGAACACCATGGGACGAGTTTGAAGAACAGTCACAGCTTCTTTTATCTGTTGGAGAAACAGAAGAAGCTATAGATTATCTTTATCAGGCTGCAGATGGGTTTTATGATGATAATATTTTAGATAAAGCATGGTCGTTGTATAATCAGATTGTTGACCTAAGACCTTTTGAAATCAGACCAAGACAGAAAATGGTTCAGATTGCATTGAAATTAGAAAATACAGATAAAGTTACACTGGCATATTTAAGTCTATATGACTGTCAGAAGAGAAGGGGAGCTTTTATTGATGCCGAAGAAACCCTGAATAAACTGAAAAATATTTCACCTTCCCATCCCGGTGTAATAGCAAGAGATAATCCACAGTTAGATAAAAAGGATAAAAAACATCAGGTAGTTGATCTCTCTACTCTTCTTGAAGTTGAAACTCTTCAGGAAGTATTGGGTACAAACGATATGACATCTCTTGTCGATGAATTCAAGGAAGAGGTTTATCAGAGCATTAGCTCAAGTGATAGAGAGAATTATGATGCTCATTATGAACTTGGTATTACTTTTAAAGAGATGGGACTTTATGATGAGGCAATTGAAGAATTCAATATAGCCACAAAATCAAAAAAATCATATTTGAAGTCAATGGAGATGATTGCAAACTGTCTGTCTGATCTTGGGAAAAAGGATGCTGCAGTTACTCAACTTGAAGCAATCCTTCAGGATGAAGGGCATAAAGAAGAGGAACTGGTTGGTATTCGTTATCTACTTGGTTCTCTTTATGAAGAAAGAGGTGAAAGCAAAAACGCAAAAATACAATATACTATTGTCTATAAAATATATCCTGATTTTGCCGATGTAAAACATAAAATAAAAAAATAAAATAATATTTAACCACAATGAAAAGGCAATAAACAATTATCAATTAACAATGATACCCCACAACACCATAAGAATAAGAGAATGTAGTGAAGAGAAGAAATATTCATCCCCAAACAAAATATTTTTCTACAGAGAACATGGAAAAACACAGATAATAAATATGTATGTATAGAATTGTCAAAAATTCAAATCTGTGACCTTCCGACTACGCCAAGGCTACGTCGAGACAAAGCTGTGGTTTTTAATGTAGGCTATCGAAATCTTTTCTTTTATTCTCCCACCACTGCATTCTTTTTTGGATATCTTTTTCAAATCCACGTAGATTGGGTTTGTAGAATTTACTGTCATTAATTTTATCAGGTAAAGTCATCTGACCTGAGAAAGCATTTGGATAGTCATGGTCGTATTTATAATATTTTCCATGCCCAAGTTCCTTTGCAATTTTTGTCGGAGCATTTCTCAGATGAATTGGTACATCGATCGAACCTGTTAGTTTAATAAGCTCTGAAACACTTTTCCACGCTTTGTACAGAGAATTTGATTTCGGTGCAGTGGCAAGGTATAGAGCAGCTTCAACAAGAATAAGATCCGCTTCAGGAAACCCAACATAATCGAAAGCTTCTCTTGCCTGAGTAGTGATAACAAGAGCTTGAGGATCAGCCAGACCTATATCTTCAACTGCAATTCTGATCATTCTTCTCATGATATATGCAGGATCACAGCCTGAGATAATCATTCTTGCAAGATAGTATATAGTTCCCTGAGGATCACTCGATCTCACGCTTTTATGGAAAGCACTTATCAGATCATAAAAATAATCACCTCTTTTGTCATAGATGAGAATTTTTATCAGGTAGTCATTGAAATTATTACTATCAATGTTCTTATTTTTTAAAAGAGCTTCTAAAGTGTTCAGTGCTCTTCTCGCATCACCTTCAGAAGCCTGTGAAATCAATTTTAAATTATCTGTGGTGAAGTCAGGTTTTTTTATATCAATTTTATCCACAGCTCTTTGAAGGATTTCTGTAATATTATCTTCGGTTAACTTTTTTAAAACAAATAATCTGCATCGTGACATAAG
>CBDUTX010000053.1:0-10094 GCA_965370235.1 uncultured Desulfuromonadaceae bacterium
TCTTTAAAAGACATTTTATCTGTCTGAAATGAAGCTCCTGAGGATTTCCGACAACATAGAGCAGGAGATCCGGATTGTAGGTTTTAATACGGTACAATATTGCTGCAATCTCTCTTGTTGCGTATAAAGTGCTTTTATCTGTTTTTTTTAAAAGTACAGGAGGTAGAGAAAATTCATCCAGTCTTGCAATTAAAGCTCCATCGTCAAGTTCGGTAAGATTCTTATCCTGTAGAAATTTAATTGTATCTTCTGTTTTATCTTTATAGAAACTTTCTCCTGTATAAAAATCAAATTTTACACCGAGTCTTTCATAAATTTTTTTAAACTGTTCTATACTTGAGTTTTTAAAAAATGTCCAAATAGCAACTGCTTCTTTTTCATTATTTTCAAGTCTTTTAAACCACTTTCTTGCCCGATCAAGTATCGAAGTATCTTTTTCAGATTTTTTATGTGTTTTAACATAGAGATCATAAGTATTTTTTATACAGTCATCTTCTAAAATACTGTAATTATATCCTGTTTCTTCAAATCCTGTTAGAATGAAACCAAAATTTGTACCCCAGTCGCCGAGGTGATTGATTCCAATAACTTTATATCCTATCGAATTGTATATTCTGTACAGAGAGGCACCTATAGCTGTTGAACGCAAATGACCGACACCAAAAGGTTTTGCTATATTGGGAGAAGAGAAATCAATAACAACCGTCTTCCCTTTTCCTTGATCAGATTGACCCCATTTATTGTTATCACTCAATATCCTGTTCAGTACGAATTGAGCGACAAATTCGTGTTTCATTTTAAAATTTACGTATGGACCTTTATTATTTACTGAAAATTCATTATAATTTTTGAGTTTTGATGACAGATCTTCTGCAAATTCTATGGGATTGATTTTATTGTTTTTTGCACAGGAGAAAGATTTGAAAGCAAAATCCCCAAATTCAGCTAAAGGAGGATCTGTTAGATCAGTTAAAATATTCTGTACAGGTAAATGGACTTTTTCACTGATAATTTCTGCAATATATTGCTTTATATTCATTTTACACCTATAAAATTAATTAGTTATTATCCACTGAAAACCGAAATCGAATATATTATTATTGTCTTCAAAATGTGCTCTCCAGTACATATCGAGAGACAAAATATTTACTTTTATCAGTAATTCCGGATATGTGTGGAAATCTTCAGTCTTTTCATAAATTGCTCCGGGAACTATATCGATTCTCAGATCATCCTTGAAAAATAGTTTTGTTAACTTGATAAAACTGTAACCTCTTTGATTACTTTCAGAGAAAATTTCAGTATATAAAGAGATATTCTTTGACAATGTATACTGAAAGTAAATTCCTCCTGTTAGATCAACACTGTCTTTTTCACTGATCCATACATTGTTTTGATATATATTCTTTTCCCTTTCAATATTCCAACCCAAAGCAATGTCAAAAACAAAATTATTATTCATAAGTTTTGATCCTATAAAAGCCTTCTTTTTTAACTTGATGAAATTGAAACCATTTTGAGGAGTTCTCAGTGGGTAAGAATGATTTTCAAAAATTAATCCTGAATAAATAGAAGTGTTCGGTGAAAGCCTTGACATCAGAGTAAGTAATGTTGAGTAAGAGGTGTCGGATTTTATCTTTCCCCTGAAGGATAGTGTGGTCAGAGGAAAAACTTCAATATCTGATTTTAAACCAAAGCTGTAAAATTTATCATTGATATCAGAACTGAAAAATTCAATTCCTGCAGACAATCCAAATGCAAATTTGGATCTTTCCAAAATGTCATATGAAATATTAATAAAGTGTTCATATATGTTTTCTTTTATCAAAGTGTCGTTTCTGTAATTATATCTGTTCCTGTAACTTAAATTTAAATTTCTGTATTTCAGCAAGATTTCTCCAAAATCGATAACCGAAGATGTGTGGCTCGAATCAGAAAAACCCTCTCTTGTAAAGATGTGATAAATAAAACCTTTGATGAATAAATTGTTATTGGAGAATGAACATTTTAAAATTCCGTTCTGCTTTTCCCACTCACCGTATGTTCGGTATTCATCACCTCGAGTAAGAGATGCTCCAAGTAAAAAATTAAAATTTGATCCAATCCTTCTGGAAAAAGTAAGAATAGATCTTTCACCTGATGGACCGATACGTCTGTGGGAGAGATAAGTTTTAGGATCCAGATCATCAATTTCTTCTATGTAAAAAAGATTACTTTCAATCATCGCTTTAATAAGGTATTTGTTTTTTAATCCAGGAATAGTGTCATACCAACTGAAGCCATAAAATCTGTCTTTAAGGTTAAAATTTTCAAGATAGAAGTCTCCCGGTAAAGATAATATTTTCTCGTGTAATCGGCTTGTTGGTATAATCATCTTTGAAATATCAAGAGGTGAAAAATCCGGAATATTTATCCAGTAGAAAATAGGATTCTCTGTTCTTCTTAACAGTGGTAATTTGAATGTTTCTTTGTCCTTAAATAAAATTATATCCGGAATATCAACAGGAAAACTGTCTAAAACACTATCTGAATGAATAGAATCAAGTGATATTATATCAACAACAGGTGAGTCGATCTGAAGCTGAATGAATAAGTATAGAATTAAAGTGAATCCGGTGATATTTCTTCCTCTTCAATATTTTCAAGAAATTCCTGGCAAACTATATCAGTTAATAATTCTTTTTTAAAATATCCCTTTGATGAATACGTTGGTTCAAGGACCAGTTCAATTCTATACTGACCAAATTGAACCAATTCACCTTTGTTATCTCTTCCGTCCCATAGTATCTGAGTGAATCCCGGGGTTTCTCTAAATTGAGGGAGTAGATTCCTGACAAGATTTCCTCTTTCATCATATACAATTAATGTTATATCTGCCGGCTGAGTGATATAAATAGATATTGTCGTTCCGGGTTTGTCATGTGTGAAAGTTGCTGGAAAAGCTCCTTTAATAAAACCGTCAATACCAAGCCAGTAATACTGGGCAGCTTGCTGTTCAAGTATCATTATCTGACCGTATCTTTTCCAGATAGCAATACCACGGGGGGAATGGAATTCTTTATCACCTGATCCTTCTCTTCCGTATGAAGTTATATATTTCATATCTCTTGTAAAAACATGTATCTTTGAATTTCTTCTGTCTGTAGCATAGATCATGCCATAGTAGTCAATTGCGAGATATCCAAAATAGACATCATCAATATTGATGTCAAGACCATCAAGAGATTTTAACCTGTTACCTGCAAAATCATATGTTGTCAATCTTGTGTTACCCGCATCTGTTACTGCTATATAATCCCTGTCTCTGTAATATGCCCATCTATCAGTTCTGTCTGTTATAGCAATCCCAAAAGGTTTGTTCAGATACCCGACACCAATGACTTTTTTAAAATTACCATTTCTGTCAAATACTGTAATTCTGCTATTACCTGTATCCGTGACATATATATTCCCTCTTGAATCTACAGCTACATCCTGGGGATATGATAATTCTCCAGGAGAGGAACTTGGTCCTGATCCGATGGTTCTGACTTTTTCAATTTTTCCACCAGAATATTTGAGATGAACAATTCTGTGATTATTTTTGTCCGCAACATAAATATCACCTGATGTTGTAACTGCGATACCTTGAGGTTCCCATAATTGATTTTCACCTGCTCCTGAAGAACCATATGTACCGATATCGGAAAAGCCAATATTGTAAATTATTTGTCCGGAACCAGCATTGACAGCAAAGAAAGTAAGTTCATCATCATCATTTACAGTTGAAGGGTCATCGGTTTCTTCGAGTTTGACGGCAGCAATACCCTGAGGATCATTGAATGATATTCTCTCTCTGAGAAGCGATCTAATGGAATAGGGTGTTATTTTATGGTATCCCCCTGAATGTCCAAATGGAGGAAAAACCAATGTAGTAGGGTCGTAAATGTCCGATGTTATTAATAAAATGAAACAAATTAATGTTGATATCATTTATAACTCCTTGAATTAACTTTTTTAATAAAAATCATTATAATTTGTATACATTCATTTGTACACAATAGAAACAGGGAAAAATTTCAGGTTCCAGGTTGAAATAAAAAATCTTCTTAATACTTGCTGCACGAAAATATTTTACATCTTTTTTAAGAAGATATTTATTGGTACTGAAGTTGTATATTATTCCAATATCTTGATAATAATAGGTCTTCTTGAAAGATTTGATATCAGAAAAGAATTATATAGATATAAATTCCTGTCTGATATTATTTTATCGGAGAGTATTTCAACATTTTCATCTATCTTAAGAGTATTTGAAGAGAAAGAATAGATGAAGTCTGCAGATATCATTTCATTTTGTATACTGTGATTTTCAGGAATTATTAAAATAAAACCGTCAGGTATTTCGAGGTTCAATGAAACATTGAAAACTAAAGGTCCCTGAGTCCAGATATTCTGCAATGCAGGCAGGTCTATATTCAGAAGTGGTAAGAAAACAACGGTTATCGAGTTATCTGTTATTTTTTTAAAAAATCTTCCCCCAATCAAAACATCCCGGTTATCTAAAATATTACTCCATATACCGGTGATATTCCAGCCGGGAAGTTTTTCTAAAAACCATGTTGACGCAATTTCTGTGCCTTTCTCGAGAAGATTGTCTGTATAGAATGGCGAGATGTATCCATAAATTGAATCAACTACAGTTATCTCAGCAAGTCCTCTGTTGTTGACAGAACCTTCAATTATTCTTATATGTCCGGTTTTATATACATTTGACGGTGTTGTCACATATTTATGGTTATTCTCATAAATGATCAATCCCCCTCTGCTTCTATCATGGAGAGGGAGATAACCAAAAGGGTAATATGAATATGCAGGATCACAGAATACAGTATCTCCATTTATTTCAACTGCAGCAATAACATGATTAAAAAAAACTGCCGGAGGATCTGCAATAATATCCTCAGTTTCTCTTGTTCCTAACAATACAGCCCATGCTTGTATATCCGCCAGATGAAACAGAGTAATCAATAAAATGACTTTATCCTTACAATCTCCATATCCATTTTTTAAAGTTAATGAGGGTTGAGACGGATAATATCCTTTCCATCCCCACTCAAGTGCAATATATGAGATCTCATTTGAAACAAAGTCATATATTCTTTTTGCTGCTTCTTCTTTTGAAAGAGCGTATGTCAATTCAACTACTTTTGAAATTAATATCTCAGATGTGTCATCTGTTTCAAAGAATATCCTGCTTTTCTCTCCGATTTCATTAAGATCGTTAAAAGAACTGATAACTAAATTCGGATCATTTTGCTCTGGTGAATTACCGGTGATTGCAGGAAGTTCTGTGAAGATCAATTCCAGGCTATATTTATTTTCATATTCAGTAAATGCTCCGGGATAATCTAAAAGAGTCCATTGAAAATTGTTGTCGCTTATAATTGATATTTCCAAAGTTTCCGTCTTTACAGTATTGAGAAGCGGAAGATAGTATATGAAATCATTTCCCCACATGGTCCTGAAAGTGCTCAGTTCATAGCTGAGGTTGATCAAAGAAGGGGAATTTATCTGAGGGAGAACAGGTTTTATAAGTGTAAATCCGCAAAGATCATAATGAGAAGAATTAAATATAGAAATTTCCTGAAGTTCCAAAGGTTCAAAATTCTGCTTATTTGTAAGGAAAAAACCACTTAGACTATAATTTGTCAGATTTGTTCTGCTTTTATCAAAGAACACCTGACTCAATTCTTCAGCAGTTTCACTACAGGTTACATAGAGTAAAGCGGAAATTCTGATTTTGTCATTATCTGAGAATTTTTCTATTTCAACCCTCTCCCATAGTATAAATTCCTCTTCTGAAAATCCATCTGATTGTCCGATTATTTGAAAAAGATTGTTGTTATCTTGTAGATCATTGTAAACTTTATCATATCTTTGTAGAAAGACAGCTCTGTCATAGTAACCCCAGTATGGTGATACTTCTGAAAGAAGAGTAGTGTCCCCGGTAGAGTATGCAAGTGATTCAGCTTCAGAGAGGCTGAGATCATTTAAAGTTACTGAGATCAGAAATATAAATAAAAGCATTATTTAACCTCTAAAAGCAGAAGATCGGGGAATATATATTTATCAACAGACTGAAAAATCGAGAGAAGTTCATCTTTTTTCCATAAAGGCAGTTTGTCCTGTGTTAGGGTGAATCTGGAATAATTGGTATTTTCAGATATGTTGCTGCTTAGCATGCACCAGCTTTTACTGATTTCCTCAGATGTTTCATTAATTAAAAATCTATAATTATCTATTTGAATTTTTTGTTCGATGTAGAACAAATTGTTGAATATATAATTATCAGACATTATCTGAGGATATAGTTCTTCAAAGAGAAAAACAGGTTTAAACAATCTGACAAGACATATATTCTCATTATATGGAATTTTCGGATAGCTGAATTCTACAACTACTGAACATGAATCTTCAAATAGATGTTCGTCTATGTTCTTGATTTCAGCATAATTGAAAAAAGATATTATTTTGTCTTTGAAAAAAATCTCATTTTTTTGTTCTCTCAGTATATTCAAATAAAATTCTCCGGTGAAAACCATATTTAATTTATATAAAATCCGGTCATTTTCAATATTTATGTCATGAAATATCCTGCAAAATGACCTGTCAGGGGAAAACAAGGGTAAGGTGTCTATTTTTCCATCTGTAATATTAAGAGCAGGTGTATTTTGCATATCACCGGGAAGATATCCGAAAGGAGATCTTAACTGTGGATCTATCCAAATTGAATCTTCAGGGAGAAATATAAGTATTCTGTCAAAGTAAAATGAAGGAGTTTCAGAGTATTTTATATCTGTTTTATCTGAACAACAGAATAATATTTTAACTTCATAGTGATCTTTTAAAACACAATAAAGAATTGCTGCTATTTCCAGTTCAGAAGCATCATGATATTTAATACATCTATTTAAAGGTCTGATAATAAAATGTGATTTAATCGTAGAAATTGGATTCAGTGACATATTATTTTTCAACCAGAGGTAGAGAAAAAATGGCTGTGATATCAGATCTTCAGAAAATTGTAAGTCTTGATTTTCATTTAATTTCATCCTTATCGCGATTGTATCGGAAATTTCCTGCCAGGATCGAAAAGGAGACAGGACAAGCCATGGATTTTTACAACACCATCTATCCCTGGAAATATCAGGAAAATCAGTCGAACCTATGTATAAATCATCCTTTATATTGTAGTGTTCATATACTACCGAATAATTTGATTTAACCGCTTCATAAATTATTGGTCTGTCATCTTCAATTTCAATTTTCTCCGGGAAGGTCATATCAAGATAAATCATCCTGAATACTACATATGATCCTGTTCTGCCTGGAATAAAATTCAACCTTGTCACCCATCCGATATCAGGATTTATTCCAGTCATTTTCTGTAGAAAAAATCCCCCCTGAGAGGACAGGCTGTCAGAATAAGCTTTTTTTATTTCCACATATGTATAGAATGGATTGAAGTCGATATAAAATATTCCAAAATCCGGTTTTATGAATATTTTCATATTTCTCACGATACAATTATCACAAATTGAATCTGAAATGTAGATAGTATCTCTTGAAAAAATACTGTCTATTTGCCAGATTTCCATTTCTTTAATCGATAAAAAAGCACAGGCATCAGCACCCACTGAGAGGTAATTGAAAATTGAGATTGCTTCATCTGTCTGCCCTTTTAGAAGGTTAAGTCTTGCAAATAAAAGCATTTCATCCCGTGATATCTCCCCGGATTCATTTAAATCGAGTATTATCTCAAAAGCAGAAGAAAACTCTCCATTGCCGGTTAAAACAAAAGGATCATGATTGTCTGTTAATGTAAATTGAAGAAAAACAAGCAGTATTAAAAACATAAAGAAGATAATAGGTTTCTTTTATTGACAGGTAAAGTTTTATCTGTTAGATAAAAAATTAACCTTATAGCGCTGCTAGCTCAACCAGGCAGAGCAACGGATTCTTAATCCGTAGGTTCTGGGTTCGATTCCCAGGCAGCGCAAAAGTTGCGCCCGTGGCTTAATGGATAGAGCGCCGGACTACGAATCCGTAGGTTGTAGGTTCGACTCCTACCGGGCGCGTTTTTTTTGTATGAACAGTCATGATTACTATATGAAATATGCTTTGGACGAAGCTGAGATTGCTTTTGAAATGAAAGAAGTTCCTGTTGGTGCTGTTGTTGTAAAAGATGGTTTTATTATCGGCAGGGGACATAATCAGAAAGAAGCACTGTTTGATGCATCTGCTCATGCTGAAATAATTGCGATGACTGCTGCTGCGAGAACTTTAAAGAACTGGCGGTTAAGCAAATGTACACTCTATTCAACAGTTGAACCCTGTATTATGTGCACAGGAGCAGCAATTATGTTCAGGATTGAAGAAATTGTTTATGGGGTAGAAGATGAAAAGTTCGGAGGATGTGTTTCACTGACAGAAATAACAAAAATAGAGAAGCTCAACCATAAGATCGTTTTCTCAGGAGGGGTATGTGCAGATCAGGCAAGAGTATTAATTCAGAAATTTTTTAAAATGAGGAGAAATAAATATTCCAAGTAAAAGAGAAGAAAATATGAATAATGCTTATCCAAATGAGACAATAAAAATTCTTCATGAAAGAGCAAGTGTTAGAAATTTCTCTGAAAAAAAGATAGAGTCAGACATCCTGGAAAATATTTTAAAAGCAGCAATTCATGGTCCCTCCGGTGGAAATCTTCAGCCGTGGTCTATTATCAAGATTGAAAAAGAAGAAACAAGGAAGAAACTTGGTGATATGTGTCACCAGAAATTCATTGCAAAAGCACCTGTAAATTTACTGTTCTGCATGGATCTGAGAAGAAATGAAAGGCTTGCAGAAAGAGGATTTGCTTCCTACAGTGCGAGATATTCATTCAGGCATTTTTGGATTTCCTTTCAGGACACGATTATTGCCGCACAAAATATATGTAATGCTGCAGATTCATATTCTATTGGTTCCTGTTATATTGGTACAATTATGGAATTTTATGACGATGTTGCTTGTATATTTGAACTTCCTCAGGGTGTGTATCCGGTTGTTCTTCTCTGTCTTGGATATACAGACAACTATCCCAAATTAAAAAATAAATTTGGAATTAAATATATGATTCATAATGAAAAATATCGGGATAGTAACATTAAAGAGTTATGGAATGCTTATGTGGAAAGAGAAAATGATCAAAAAATCGAATTAAATGATGAAAGGCTGAAAATAATTGAAGAGGTGAGCAAAAATGTTCATGGAGAAAAATTTGCTGAAAATGTTGTTAAATACATAAGGAGAAAAGGTTTTATTAATCATATTCAGCATAGATTTGGTTTGCATTACAGAGCAGATAACTTACCGAAAAAAAACATACAATTCCTGGATTTTCTTGAAAAAGCCGGTTTTTTCTTTTTCAAGAAGTATGATCCTGAGTTGACAAAGAAGAACTTATAGGAGAGGTGTCCGAGTGGTCAAAGGAGCACGACTCGAAATCGTGTGAACGGCGACGTTCCGTGGGTTCGAATCCCACCCTCTCCGAGAAAAATTATTTATTTTTCGAGGAGAGTATCGCGAAGCGATGCACACGTAGTGTGAAGTGGGCAACTGAACTAAGCGGTAGCTTAGTTCTGGTCATCCCACCCTCTCCGAGAAAAATTCCAAACCAAATATTAAACCACAGAGACCACGGAGAAAATAACAATTAACAATGTCCCCAACCAAATAAAAGAATTTTTGCCACGGATAAACACAGAAAAACACAGTAATATAAGAAATGATAAAATCTTTTGCTTCGCAAAAAACTTTATCAGTTTTGATTAACACTGAGAAAGACAACCAACAATTACAATATCTACACAGCTTTAAAAAGCTACTTCAGGGTAAAAAGAGAATTAATGAAACCAACGAAGCTAAGAACGAAGCGAGAGCTTTGTTCAGGTCATCCCACCCTCTCCGAGAAAAATTATTTATTTTTCGAGGAGAGAAAAGCGCCAGACTTCACTTCTACTGTCTCATTTCATTCGCAGGAAGCTACGTCTGGTTTAAGAAAATGACT
>CBDUTX010000054.1:0-10041 GCA_965370235.1 uncultured Desulfuromonadaceae bacterium
GCTCTGTGAAATGTTTAGGATCATATAATATCGATTTACCGGAAGAGGAAATAATTATCACATGTGGAGTTACCAGGTTCTCATCAAATGAAAACAACCAGACTGTAGCAGTTCTTTCAGGTGATGCTGAAAGAGGTCTTTACTCCCCCAGGGGTAATTTTACTCTTTCCTTTACCAATGGTCCAGCATCTGATTATGTAACAGATTACTATGAATCTGAAACAATTTTTGCATTATCGATAACCTGCAACACTATAAATGAATTATTCAGTTATTTAGAAATACTGGACAAAGTTTCTTTTTCATTTTTATCACCTTCAGTTTCAACAGGATACCAGGTGAGAATTTTCAGGATTAATATTTTAGGAGTAACTGAATATCTCATTAATTTTGGTTCTTTCTCATTGATTGAAGATGCTCAGGACTACCTTGAAGAAGTCCAGGGACAGATAACTTTACCTGTTGAATTAGTAGAAGAATAATTATGAGAAAATTTTATTTTCTTTTATCAATTATTACTCCCGGATTATCACAGATAGTTCAAAAAAGATTTTTAACAGGGGGAGTTATTTTTTTGATTTTCATTTCAATAATAAGTGTTTCCTCAATAATAGCAGACTCACCTTACTTCCCAAAATTCTTTGTATTCAATCCATTATTAATCTTATTTTATACTTTTTTAAAAAAAAGCTGGACAACTGGTTTTTCAATATTTATAATCGCAACTTTTATTGGGTGGACATTTACAATATTTGAAGCCTATTTATGGCAGAAAAGTAAATGACCCGTTGGTGTAAGTGGTTAACACATCGGCCTTTCAAGCCGAAGAGTACGGGTTCGAGTCCCGTACGGGTCAAATAATATTCGGGAGCGATTATTCGCTCCCTTTAAATTATGAATGTAATTATTTTTTTATTTCTGATATCAACAAATGATCTTAATGGAATTTGGTTACCTCCGGAAAGTATTGAAGAACTTGCTCATACCGATGAAATAGTGATATCTCTCCCTGGCATTAATTCTATAGTACTTCAAGTCGTTAGAAATGGTTATTCATCTTATCCTTCATCATATCTGCCATCAGAAAATGATCTTTATTATGATGCTTTAGATCTTGCAATTGGAAATCTAAAAAGAGATAATTTTAAGTGTTATCTTTGGATTAATACATTTCTGATCTGGAGTTCTCCACTTCTTCCACAGGACAGTTTTCATTTAGTATTCAAGCATCCTGAATGGCTTTTCATTGAGCAGGATTCTCTAAAAGACGGATATGTCCCTATTGAATATTTAAATGAAGAACTTGGAATTGAAGGAATTTACTTAAATCCTGAAATACCGTCAGTGAGGAAATATATAAAATCTTATATATCT
Source organism: uncultured Desulfuromonadaceae bacterium (assembly GCA_965370235.1). GTDB lineage: Bacteria > SDB-A > SDB-A > SDB-A > SDB-A > CBDUTX01. Next base: position 1,375 of record CBDUTX010000054.1, read on the forward strand.
GAACTTGCCAGCAGATACAATGTTGATGGTTTTATTCTTGATTTTGTCCGTTATCCGAATAAACACTATCCCCGATCGAATATTTTCTATAAAGTATCTCCTGACATATCAACATTTTCATACTATCCCAACAAGGCAAATCAACTTGCAATGCAATGGCTTTCCTACCAGTACTTAATTGAAAATAAACAGAGAATACTTACAATTGAAAATTTTATCGATGAGATAAATGATACTTTAAAAATAATTAACCCTGATATTGAACTTGGTATAACTTCATTTCCTGATATAACTGGGACTGCGCTTCATCTCGGGCAAAACTGGCTGAGATGGAACTGTGATTTTATATGCTTTTTCACAGATAGTACAAAAACAGATTCAATTCCTGAAATCGACGATAAGAAACTTGTTTTGACAACAATTTATGACAATGAATTTACTATTGAAAATAGATATAACGGTTATATATACTTTATAAGCAGTATCGATGAAATTGCAAGATTAGGCCATAGAACATTAATTTCAATTCCACATTTTTTTCAAAATGATCAAACTCCAACACTGCCTGATCTTTTCAGCATAAATTTCCCTCTTGGTATATATAACTTCAATGACTTGATACAAGATCAGATTTTGGAAATTGAACCTTATTTTATTGACATCATCGATTCCCTTTCATATGAAAAGTTCTTCCATGAAGAAAGTATTCTCTTTGTCGGTATCTATAGAGAAGATTCTGATACTTTAAAGATATCTGAAGCATTCAGATTTCTATCAGAGGATATTGAACCCGGTATTGTTTGTTATATGTTTAACTCGGATTCATCACCATACCCTCCTGACACGACATGGAAATCAATTAATCTACATGATGATTTCCCACCTTTCCTTTTCAATGACATAACCCCGGTTTCATTTATTTCAGATGACGGAAAAGTGGGTTTTTATATTTACGAAGTAGATTTTATTGACAACTTTAAATATTTCAACACTATGAATGATAAAGAGAAAAAGGCAGTAATATTAAATTTTCTTTTTCATTCTTCAGGAGATTCCGTTCAATGATAGTATTGACTAAAGTGAATGCAGAACTTAAACTGTTATATTATGGTTAAAAGTAAAAATAAGACAGATATATATCTTCAATTACTTCTAATAGCTTTTGCAGGTATAGTTGTTTCATTTGTGGTTATGTTCTTAGTCTCAAAACTCAGTTTGAATTATATCGCTAATTTGATGTCGATTTCTTCCGGGAATGTAAAAAAATTCTTTATCTTTTTAGTGATATCTTCAGCCCTGTGTATATTTTTATCAATGATCTGGTCCTATTTGTTGACTAAAATATCATTTAAAACTCTCATAAAAAAAACACTGTCTCAAAAACTAACATCATTTTTTTTCATTTTAATTATGATACTCTTCGGAATATCCTCAAGCATAGCTTCAGGTTATAATCTTACAGATAGTTTTATTAACAAATCCGGTTTAAATCCTGAGAGAAACATTGTTCCTGATCTTTTAGGAAAAACATTAAATCAAGCCCTTTTTATTATCGCAGAACATGGATTTGACACAATACCATCAGCTAACATACATTACTTCCCCGTTGATTCCAATATTCCTGAAAGCTTGGTTATCAAACAGGATCCCCCTCCAGGAGTAAATATTATAAATTCATCTCAGATTGAATTATGGGTTAATATTGAAAAACATTCAGTCTCTTTCGATACAACACCAAATGTTCCCCATGTCGAAGAACTTTCACTTGAAAGGGCAATGAACCTGATTAAATCAAAGGGATTTAATGTTGTCGTTGAATCTATTTTCTCAGACACAATATCACATGGAAGAATAATCAGAACCGAACCTGCAGGAGGAGATGAACCACAACAGGGTGAAATTATAATAATATTCGTTTCCAAAGGTGCATTCCCCGTTGAAGTCCCTGACTTGCTCGGGTTGTCTATTATAGAAGCAAGCGAGAACCTGACAAAAATCGATCTCAATATTTCAATAAGAGATGAAAGAACATCTCCTTCACCTCCATTTACAATACTGGAACAATTTCCAGAACCCGGAGAAAGTCTTCTGCCAGGCTCTAATGTATCAGTTATAATCTCCAAAGAAGAGCTGACCGATACTATTGAGTTTTAATAATATTTTAATTTCCACTTTAAGCTGGTTTTTATTAATTTATTTGTGATATTATCTTCATATGAATTTATTTACATTTATTTTACTAATTTCAATTTCGATTCAGTCAAAAATGATATTGTTCGATCAGGCTCATTCACAGATTGGGTCTAATTATGATTTCATAGTTGATGATGATTCTCCCATCCCTCTCCCATATCCTCCTTCAGGACCGAATTCATGGAATGGACAACTCTCAACATGGGCTTTTGAACTTTACACGGATGGACATTCAATACGAATCAATACCGATATGATTACCCCAGTTACTCTTTCCGGTGTAGATTTGCTGGTTATTCCCGAACCACAGGATACTTTCAGTCTTTCTGAAATGGATGCCATTGAAGATTTCGTTTTAAATGGTGGAAGCCTGTTTATAATTGCCGATCACAACAGTTCAGACAGAAATCATAGCAACTGGGATTCTCCAAGTATATTCGACGGATTCCTGCAACCTCATATAACAACTCCACCGGGAAGTGATACATCAAGGTTTATAAAACCGAGGTTTGGTCTTTATCTCCATGTTAAAGATGACGGAAATAACAGTATTACAGGGACCTGGACCAATGTATCTTCAAATCCTCAAGATCCGGTTATTCACGGACGTTTTGGTGAGGTTGATTCATTTACATACCATGTAGGAAATGTTTTCACCTTATACCCTCATTACAAAGTTAATTTTGATTCGATAACCGGTCATATCTGGAAGAACTCATCCCCTCAGGGTACAACACTTGTTATTGTTGCAACTGCAAAAATCGGATCAGGAAAAGTTGCAGGTATAGGAGATTCATCTCCATTTTGTGATGGTTCGGGACCTACAACTCATGAAAACAACTGGACAGAAACAGATAACAGAGAAGTCATTATGAATACATCAGCATGGTTATTAAATGATGATACTGCTGTTGAAGAAAATCCTGAAGATATATACAAAAATATAATTATATCATCTTATCCGATAAAATTTATTTTACCTTTCAGTTCAATTGAAAGATTGAAATTATACGATCTGTCCGGAAGATTAATTGATGAAATACAACCTTGTAGAAACTCTGAAAATTCTACAGAGTTTGTGATATCGACCAACTTAGAATCTTCCATTTACTTTTTCACAATTAATAAACATTTAACTTATAAACTAATTATAATAGATTGAAAAATCGTATGGAATTTTTCTGTAATTAATGTTAAAAGTTACTTATAATAGACCTTTACACAAAATATCAGATAGGAGGTCAATATGAAAAGATTTATTACTCTTTTCATTTTTATTTTGATTTTATCAGGTGTAGTTTTTTCTAATCCTGTTAATTACTCATCCCAGCCTAGATACCATATTGTTTCGCCCGGTAACTGTCTCTGGAACCTGGCAAATCGCTACCTTGGTAATCCTTATCTCTGGCCCCATATATGGGAGAGCAATAGGAATATCATCAAAAATCCTCACTGGATATATCCCGGACAGAGATTGGTAATTCCTCCCATTGCTGCAACATATGTTCCGTCTGAACTTCATGATGCGCCTGCAGGAGTTGAGATTACAATATTGGAAGTCCCGGAACCTGCAGTAGCATACGATATGGCTTTAAGATGCGGATATATAACTAATGAACATGTAAACAACCCCACATATATAATTTCAACTGTCGATCCGGATATCGATGGAATATTTAACGGAGTCGAAGTTTTTATAGATGCAGGAACAAATCGAAATCTTGAAGAAGAACAATTACTACTGATTTTCAATATAAATACTAATGTTAATCATCCAATTACTGGCAGAAATCTTGGTCATATAATAGATATCTCAGGTATTTTAAAGGTTTTGGAAGTTCAGCAGAATACTGCACGGTGTCTGATTTCAAATTCATTTAAGGATTCAATTGAAATCGGTAATTATGTTGTACCTTACAGATCTCCTGACATCCCTTATGATGTCACATTTGAGACATCAGACAGACTTCTTGAAGGAACAATAGTAGCCATAAATACTCAGGGGTTAACCAAATCACAGGCATTTGTGTATCTCGATATAGGAGAAAATCAAAATCTGGATGTCGGAGACATTTTCGAAATACTGAAACCTGAAAACAGAGTTTCACATCCTGCAACAGGAAGAGGAGTTGACCTTCCGGAACTCATTGTTGGACATATTCAAGTTCTCAATGTTCAGACAAATACTTCTACCGGATATATAATGGATATTACAAATAGAATTGATCTAAATGTTGGTGATAAAGTACGACTTATTGGAATAAGTAATCCCCAACCCATTCAAACCTCATTGGAATTCTAATCATGGATGAAGAAATAAAAATCGAGATTTTAAAAAAAGTTCCACTTTTCAGAGGTTTAAATAAAAATGAGATAATCGATCTTTTTAAAAGAGCAAAACTGAAAATCTATTCTCAGGGAGAAACAATATTCGCTGAAGGAGAAAAAGGTCTTATAATGTATGTAATCTTAAAAGGTCGTGTGAAGATATGCACTATAATCCCAGGTGTCGGAGAAGAAACTCTCGCATTTTACGGTCCCGGAGAAATTATTGGAGAGATGGCTCTCATTGAAGCATCAAAAAGATCTGCAACTGTTATTGCAGAAGAAGAAACTGAAACAATAGGTTTTAAAAGAGATAAATTAATAGAATTTATGAGAGATTATCCGGCTGCCGGTCTCAATATTATGTGGGTTTTAGTCAGAACTCTTGCAGAAAGACTCAGAGCGACCAATGAAAGACTAAAACCAATATTTGCTCTGGCAAAAACATTTTGAATAAAAATTTTAAATTATCTGATTTCTATAAATCAAAAAAGAAGGGCAAAATAATTACCGCCCTTACAGCTTATGATTTCCCAACAGCTCATTGGGAAGAATCTGCTTCTATTGATTTTATCCTTGTCGGTGATTCAGTTGGAATGGTGATGTATGGTGAAGAAAACACTCTCAGGGTGACAGTACAGGATATCATAAGACATTCAAAAGCTGTTCGAAGAGGAGCTCCAAATACATTTATAGTCGCTGACATGCCCTTTCTGTCATATCAGACAAGTATTCCCGACGCTATAAGAAATGCCGGTCTTATTATTTCAAGTTCAAATATTGATGCGGTTAAAATTGAAGGCGGCAGTGTTGTCAGTGATAAGATCAAAGCAATAATAGATTCAGGAATTGCAGTTATGGGGCATCTTGGTCTCACCCCTCAGTCAATTTCACGACTCGGAGCTTACAAATTACAGGGAAAACAACTTAAAAAGGCAAAAGATATAATAGATGATGCAAAATTGCTTGAGAATCTGGGAGTTTTTTCTATTGTCCTGGAATTCATTCCTGATGAAGTTGCTGAAATAATCAAAGATTCGATAAGTATTCCTGTAATTGGGATAGGTTCAGGAGTAAATTGCGACGGTCAGATATTAGTTGTAAATGATATTCTTGGTCTTAATCCAACTCATATTCCAAAATTTGTTAAACAGTATTCAAACATTGGTGAAATACTAGAAAAAACATTTAAAGAATACATAGATGAAGTTAGAAACAGCAAGTTCCCCACTAATAGAGAAACCTTCCATCTTGAAGAAAATATTTTAGATTCTTTGAAAAAAGAAATTAATTAATTTTTAATCATGAATATCAAATATGATAATAAAAGCATTTCCAATATTGAAAATAGCATTATCAACTTGATACTTGATAAAAAACTAATCACACAGGATGACCTGAAAAAGATAAAAAGACATGCCAAATTATCCAATCAAACAACTTTACAGGCATTTATATCAACTAATACCCTCAGTGAAGAAGAAATATACAGAAACCTGTCAGAAATTCTCGGTTTGGAATTTATCCATATAGATCCTCTTTCCCTCGATATTGAAATCGTCACTTCTTCAATTCCGACAAAATATTCAAAACATCATAAAATAGTCCCTTTAACTCGAGATGGAAATCAGTTGACAGTAGCGATCTCAAATCCTGAAAAATTGCCTGTACTTGAAGAACTTGAAAGTCAGCTTGATATTAAAGTTAAACCGGTCATAGCAACACCGAGTGATATAGAAATAGTCAATGAAGGATTTTTCGGACTTCACACTTCACTGAAAGCAGCAGAGACAATGCTCAGATCAGGTTCTTTGGAATCGAAGAATATATTCAACAGAGAGTATCTCAGTAAAGCTGAAAAAGAAATCTCTCATGATACAAAACCAATTGTCCGAGCAGTTGATAACCTTTTCAGTTATGCATTTGAACAAAGAGCTTCCGATATTCATATAGAGCCAAAAAGAAATCTATCCCTTGTCCGTATGCGAATAGACGGAGTTCTACATGATGTTCATGTTATACCAACAGTTGTTCATTCAGCAATTGTATCTAGAATTAAAATTCTCTCAAGATTAGACATTGCCCTTAAGAGAGTTCCTCAGGATGGAAGAATAAAAAGAGAATATAAAGGAAATGAACTTGAAGTTAGAGTATCAACAATTCCAACGGTTTTTGGTGAGAAAATTGTTATGAGAATTTTTGATCCTGAAATCCTTCTTCTACAGATAAGTAGTCTTGGTCTATTAAAGAAAGACATGAAATTGATAAAGGAATTCCTGGGTCATAATGAAGGTATAATACTAATCACAGGTCCCACCGGTAGCGGAAAAACAACAACACTTTATTCCCTGCTGAGACAGTTAACAAATCCCGAAGTCAATATCATAACTATTGAAGATCCTGTGGAGTTAGTATATGAGGATTTTAATCAGATAACTGTCGATGCAAAATCAGGTGTAACTTTTTCCTCTGCTTTAAGAAATGTCCTCAGGCAGGATCCTGATATTATCATGGTTGGAGAGATCAGGGACAAAGAAACTGCTAACTATGCAATACAGGCTGCGCTTACAGGTCATCTCGTTTTCTCTACACTTCACACAATTGATGCTCCTTCAGCAATTACAAGACTACTAAACCTCGGAATGCCGAATTATCTGATTGCGAATACTTTAATTGGAGTAATTGCACAAAGGTTGATAAGAAAAATTTGTTCTCACTGTTCCTGCGAAAGTAAACTTCCCGAGGACATTATTCAGAGCTTCGGTATTTCTCAGCAACTACTTCAAAAAGCTACGATTAAAAACGGAAATGGATGCGTCCACTGCAGACAGACAGGTTTTTTAGAGAGAACCGGAATATATGAAATTCTAAAAATAACTTCTTCAATAAGACAAAATATTTTATCGAGTAAAGATACAGTAACCCTCCGCCATCTGGCAAGGGAAGAAGGAATGACAGTACTGAGAGATTCAGCAGTATTTAAAATGTTAAAAGGGGAAACATCTTACAAGGAAGTTATCAGAGTTACAGGATCTTCTCATTACTTGATTGATGAAATATAAAGGGTCGGACATTCACAACAAATATTTAACCACTAATACCACAGAGCCCCACCCAATAACAAATAATGAACCACTGAGAGCACGGAGAAATATCAATTAACAATAAACAATTATCAATGAACAATGCCCAACCACACCCAAAAGAATAGAATGCAATTGAATATCGAACAACGATTTAAGATTTTAGAAGTTCAATTCAAAGTTCATAAATAGATCATAATTCTTAAATCGATGTTCCTTGTTCTTAAATCAATTCAAGAATTTAATCTTTTCGATATTTATGTAGGGACAGGGCTTGCCCCTGTCCGAGAATGAAGTGAGAGCAAGTTGTGTCGAAATTCTCTGCGGTTGAATATTCTCAACTTTTATTCACTTATCTTCCCACTATCAATACTCAATACTCTATCATATCCCTCATCATCCTCATCATGCGAGATGACAATAACAGTCTTATCTTCAAACAAAGTTCTGATAACTTCTTTTATCTTCCCTCTCGCTTCAACATCAACACCAGAATAAGGTTCATCGAGAACTACAACAGGTGCATCTTTTAAAAACACCCTTACAAGACCGACTCTCTTCCTCTCACCACCTGATAATGTATATCCCATCTCCCCAACTTCGGTATCGAGTCCAGAAGGAAGATTCTTTATCGTATCTTCAAGTCCTGCATTATTAATTATTCTTTTTAATGTATCATCTTCGATTCCCATATTCAATATAATATTTTCTTTTAAACTTCCTGTAAAGAGAAGTACATCCTGTGACAGATACCCGATTCCCTTTCTTAATGACTGAAGTGATATTTCACTAATATCCTTTTCTCCAATTATTATCTTCCCTCTTTCAGGTTTATAATATCCGAACAATAAATTTACTATTGTCGTTTTCCCTTCACCGCTCCTCCCTTTGATTAAAACATTTTCTCCTTCCTCAATCCTGAAATTCACTCCATCTAAAATCTTTCTATCTTCCCTTGAAAAAACAATATTTTCAAATATAATACTTCCTGTTAATTTAAGACTTCTTCCTTTTCTTCCTTTTCTCTCTTCTATATCTTTTCCAAGAATTTCATTTATCCTGTCAA
>CBDUTX010000055.1:0-9643 GCA_965370235.1 uncultured Desulfuromonadaceae bacterium
GTCAATATCTTCAACTTCCTGCCTTACTTCTAACATCCTGTCTTGAACCCTGACAATTTCCGAAGTTATTTTCACTTTATCTTTATCAAGTTCTGAGCTCCTATCCTGTAATATTTTCTTTTCATTAGAGATTTCATATTTTCTTCTATTGACAAAAGAAAGCATTTTTTTTCTGTATTCTTCTTTCAGATCCAGGTAGACTAAAGCTTTTCTTGCTTCTCTCTTCGCTCTTCTCAAAGCTGTTCCAACTTCATCGATCCTGTCCTGTAATCTGATGATATCTGCATTCGTGTCTTCAAGCCGTCTTAAAGTAATAGATTTCTGCTGCTGATATTTTGATATACCAGCGACAAGTTCCAGCATCTCCCTTCTGACCTGGGAATCCTCATCAAGGATTTTATCTATTGCCTCTTGAGAAAATAGAGAATAACTCCTGTTCGTTATTCCTATATTCAAAAGAGCATCTGATATATCCCTTAAAAGACATGAGACCTGATTTATTGAATACTCTCCGACACCATCCCTCTTTATTCTCCTTTTAAATGTAATTTCATGAAACCCAAGAGGTGAAGGGATATCATCCTTCATTTCAAATGTTATCTGAACTTCAGAAAAACTTGTAGGAGATCGTTTCTTTGTACCTGAGAAAATAACATCTTCCATTTTTTTTGCCCTTATCATTCTGCTGTTATGTTCACCCAAACCCCATCTTATCGCTTCGATTATATTTGTTTTTCCACATCCGTTTGGTCCAACTATACCGGTAATACCACTGGAGAATTCAATACTCGTTTTATCAGCAAAAGATTTAAATGCAAATATATCAAGTCTTTTTAATCTCATGTTTTTTAATTTATCCCAATCTACAGTTAATAATTTTTAAATATCTTTACAACTTTAAATAAAAAATCTGCAGTTTTTTAATGTTAAAAAACTGCATTCTTACTTCTTCAGACAAAGATGATTCTATCTTATTTTTGCTCCAACCGGAATATCTTTATCGACTGTTAAAATCGAAACAACTCCTCCTTTATCAGCAGCAAGAAGCATCCCTTGTGATTTGATACCTCTTATTTCAGCAGGTTTTAAATTCGAAACAAGGACTATTTTTTTCCCTAATAGATCTTCTTCACTGTAATATGGAACAAGACCTGCTACAATATCACGTTTTTCCTTACCGAGATCAATACAAATTTTGTAAAGTTTATCCGATTTTGGCGCTTTTTCAATTGAAATTACCTGACCAACAGTCAATTTCAATTTTTCAATATCGCTGATCCGGGCAAAATCTTCAACAACAACATCATTTCTCCGTTTTCCAAGTTTTTCAATCTGTTTGTCAATCATGTCATCATCTATTTTATTGAATAATATTTTTATCTTACCTATTTTATGCCCTTCGGCAATTCTTATAGATGAAGCTTGATCCCATGGTCTTTTTTCAAGATCAAGCATTTTTAATATCTTATCCGAAGTAAAAGGCATTACAGGTTCACAAATAGTTGCAAGAGTGTCTATCAGTGCAATACATTGAACAATTATAGTTTTACATCTTAAAGGATCGGTTTTTCTTGTCTTCCATGGTTCATTTTCCTGGAAAATCCTGTTCCCGATCTTAGCAAGTTTGATTATTTCCGAAACAGCTTTTTTCACATGATATTCCTCAAATAATTCTCCTACTTTATCAGGAATTTCCTCGATTGCCCCGGTCAGATCTTTATCGAAATAAGCCATATTGTATTCAGGGATTTTTCCTGAGTAGTACTTATTAATAAAAGTTAAAGCTCTATTTACCAGATTTCCAAAAATATCTGCTAATTCGTCATTTGTTCTTCTTTGAAATTCTTTCCATGTAAAGTTAACATCAGAATTTTCAGGTAAATTTGCTGCTATTACATATCTTAACACATCAGGTGGAAAATCTTCCAGTACTTCATCAACCCATACTGCCCAGTTTCTACTCGTAGAAGTCTTCTTCGAATCAATATTCAAGAATTCATTAGCAGGGATTTCATCGGGTAAAATGAATTCACCATTACCCATAAGCATTCCGGGCCAGACTATCGCATGAAAGACAATATTATCTTTACCTATGAAGTGTACAAGTTTTGTATTTTTTTCCATCCAGTATTGTTTCCATAAATCTTTATCTTTCTTTTCCTTTTCCGCCCATTCTTTAGTAAAAGAGATATAACCAATAGGAGCATCAAACCAGACATAAAGAACCTTATCCTGATATCCTTCAACAGGAACAGGAACACCCCATTTAATATCTCTTGTTATCGCTCTGGGATGTAATCCTTCATCAAACCAGTTCTTACAAAAATTTTTTACATTATCCTTCCAGTCTTCATGTAATTTCTGCCATTTCTGCAATTTATCCGATAATTTGTCAAGTTGTAAAAACCAGTGTTTTGTTTTTTTTAATACCGGTTCGTTTGCACATATCTTGCATCTTGCTTCAATTAATTCCGTTGGTTCAATCCATCTCCCGCAAGCTTCACATTGATCTCCTCTTGCTCCTTCAGTTTTGCAGTGGGGACATATCCCTTCAACAAATCTATCGGGAAGAAATTTTTTGCAGGAAGAGCAGAAAAGTTGTTCTATCTCCTTTTCAATAAAAAAACCATTATCCTTTAACTTCAGAAAGAATTCCTGAGAAGTCCTGTAATGAATTTCTTTTGTCGTTCTTGAAAAATTATCATAGTAAATTCCAAGATCATTCAGAGCTTTGGAAATTATTTTGTAATATCTATCAACAAGTTCCTTTGGTGATATTCCTTCTTCCTCTGCCCTGAGTGTTATCTGAACACCGTGCTCATCTGTTCCACAGATATGGATAACATCTCTCCCTTTGGCTCTCTGGTATCTGACATAAATATCTGCAGGAAGGTAACAACCGGCGAGATGACCAATATGCAGGGGACCATTTGCATATGGCAGAGCACTTGTAACTAAAATCCTTTTACCTTCTATATCCAATTATTCCTCCTAAAAACTTTTCCGTTTTCAAATGTTCATTTCCACATTAAATCTGATAATTTAATTGTCTTGATAACACCGGTATTTTTTTTTACTGTAACTCTACTTTGATAAATATGTGTACTGACAATTTCCACTTCCTCATCTTCCAATGTTCTTACTATGGATCCCACCCTGGGGAATCTATGTGATGCCTCTTTGTAGGAATCCCATTCGTACATCATACAGCACATTAATCTTCCACACAGCCCTGAGAGTTTCTGTGTATTCAGGTTCAGATTCTGATCTCTGACAACCTGTAGTGTAACCGGTTTGAATTCTTTCAAAAAAGAAGAACAGCAGATCTCTCTACCGCACGGTCCGACTCCTCCAAGTCTTGTAGCATAATCTCTTACTCCAATTTGCCTGAGGTCAACTCTTGTGTGCAGATGTCTTGCAAGATCCCGAACCAATTCTCTGAAATCAACTCTTTCATCGGCTATGAAAAACAATCTCACCTTCGATTCTTCCGTATCAATTTCAACATCAACTATTTTCATAGGTAAATTGAAATGATTAACTCTTTCCATTGCTACCTGCATAGAGACTATTTCTCTTTCCCTGAGCTCCTGCCAGCGTATCATATCCTGAGTTGTAGCATATCTGACAATATTACCTTTAAAAGGAAGATGAGAGAGATGACCTCCGACGTCAATAATTCTCCCGACTTCTTCTCCGATTTTTCTGATACAGACTACACAATCTGAAACTTCCGGTGGTACTAACAGGTCACATTTACAGATAGCTTTTCCATGTCCTTCAAAATCAATTTTTACATTCATAAAAATTCTCCAAACAGATAATCTCTGATTAATAATAAATCGATGTTCAGTTTCAAAGCTTTATATGCATCATTACATACTTTAATTTTACTGTAAAAATATCCGGGTTTTTCCCTCTTAAAAAATTCCGTTATTTCATCTTTAAAATCTAAATTAACAACTCTTTTCTCCAATCCGTTCTTAATAAATAAACCATCACTGATTATTCCGATTATAAATTCAATTATTTTCTGTGCCCTTAGCCTCTCAAATGTCCTCGAAGGCCAATAATTGTAAATATCATTTCTTGAGGAACTTAAAAATGCTCGAAAAAAACTGTTTCTCAAATTTATTAAATCTTCATCTATAGCAAATTCTAAAGCTTTTTGCAAGCTTCCATCTCCAAAAACTGCAACTTTATCTGCTTGAATTTCAGAAATCGAATACTTATGCTGCAAAAGTTCGGAAATTTCATCACTACTAAGATTTCTAAATTTAATATTTTGTCCCCTTGAAAGTATCGTCGGAAGTAAAGTTGAAATATGTGAAGTGATCATAATAATCGTTGTATCTTCAGGAGGTTCCTCAAGTGTCTTAAGAAAAGCATTTGCCGCTTCAATTTTCATCCTTTCCGAATCAACAACTATTACAAATCTCCTCTTCGCTGAATAAGGTCTTAACAATAATTTCTCCTGAAGAACTCTTACTTGAGAAATTCTGATATATGCATTCGGAGCTTCCGAAACCCTCCATACTCCATGACTAACTATCTTAGATTCTTCATTTTCTATTATTTTACTCACAGAACTTTCAACCGGCATTATAATAAGAAGGTCAGGATGTTTTAAGCTTGAGAACTGTCTGCATGTAGAACATACACCACAGCCTTCTCCTGGTTTATCACTGCAGTTAACAGCAGCTGTAAAAGATATGGCAGTTGAAGTTTTGCCAACACTTCTCTGACCTGAAAAAATATAACTTGAAGCTATTTTGTTTTTTTCATAAGCTGACTTTAAAAAATCAACTGCTTTACTCTGCCCGACAATATCTTTAAAAATTAATTGCTCCCCTGAAGATAGGAAATGGGATTTACCGGTTTATTGCCAATACGGACCTCGAAATGAAATTTTGTATCTCCTGTAGGATTTTCCCCTACTGATCCGATAATATGACCGGCATTTACCCTCTGTCCAATTTCAACAGACACAGGTGATGAAAGATAACAATACATTGTGACATAACCATCACCATGATCTATCATCACAACATTACCCCAGCCGACAAATCTCTGGGCATATGTAACTCTTCCTTCTGCTACAGAAACAATATTAACCCCGGTTGATGCTGCAATATCGATCCCATTTCCGAATCCACCAGCCCCCGGTCTGTAAGATGAAATAATTTCACCCTTAAGAGGCCACATAATACTTCCCTTGTTTCTCTCAAAATAATGATCTTCTTTAATTTGCAAAGGTGTTGAAGTTTCAACAGTTTCAATAGAAGAAGTGGAAGAATTAGTATTTGTATATGTGGTTGTAGTAGTACTATAAGTACTCGATCCGGAAGATATCACCCTTGCTCTTTCCCTTGCAGACAGCTGTCTCGATATCTCCTCGGCAGCCTGGTTTATTTCAATACGTAAGTGTTCCTGAAATGTTATCGATGAATCAAGTTTTACGAGCAAAACTGTCAACTCAAGTGAATCTCTCAAAATTTCACTCTCTTCAATTGCTATCTCATTTTGAAGATAGTTAAGTCTTGATATCATCGAATTTAATGAATCAAGCTTTAAACCGAGCTGGTTTCTGACATCTCTTGTAGATTCAACTATCCTTATTATTTCTTCTGTTGTTCTTGAAAGATATTCCATTCTGTTTACAAAATTAGAAAATGTTTCCTCAGACAGGAAAACTTCAAGAGCAGACGGATTTCCATGCTTGTAAAGTTCTCTGAATTTCTCAGAAAGCAGACTGTCATAAACAGAGCCTTTACTTGTAATTATCTGATAAGCATTTGATATTCTTACAGAATCTCTGTACAGTATTTCTTTTCTCGAATTTAATGAATCGGTAAGAGCACGTGTTAATTCTCTGTGTTCTATCAACATATCGAGCTCAATTACAATATCTTCAGACCGACTGGTCATCTGTTCTCTTCTCTGCTCGATCTCAACCAATTTCTCCCTTAAAGTCTGGAGAAAGAAATCGTCACTCAATTGAGAGACTAATGTAAATAAAATAAATATTACTATCAATTTAAACCTCCTGGACTAATTATATAGATTTATATAGTCAAATTGAAGTACTTTTGAAATAATAATTTCTTTTAAATCAAAATAAATCCACTGAATAGAAACCTGCAAAACATATCCATTTTTTTACTCTTGTCGATAAAATGAATATAACCAGAAATACTATGCTAAAGCGCAGCTGCGGTTGAATGCCGTCAGATGGAACGCTTTGTTATACAGTTTATATTTTCCTCGTCATTATCCCATGTAGCTGGGTTGTTTTTTATGTATTCGCGGATATTGTTTAATGATTTATCGTTTCTGATTATATGATCATGGAATGATCTTTGCCAGGTAAAATCAGACAATCCATTTTGATGAATTAATTTTGATGATGTTGTTTTGAATGCACCGATCAATGATGACAATGATTTAACCTTATGTAGGGACAGGTCACGACCTGTCCCTACATATTTTGTTTATTTTTAAATTTCTTATTATCTTTTTTTTTCTTGTATAACATCATTATTGACTAACAGTATAATAGCAGAAAATATTAGATAACAAGATCAGTTTATATGGAAAGAATAATTTAAATAATAAAAAAATAAAAAGGGAGGTTTTTTCTCCTCCCTTTTATATAAATAAATTAATCAGAGAAATATAAATTTCTCTGATTTAACAGGCAAATTAATTAACAATTGGTATCGATATTGATTTACAACTCTGGTTATTAGATCTAAAAGTTATAAAATATAAGCCCGTTGGTAATTCATTGTTGTTTCTGTCAGAATTATTCCAATTGATATTATATGTTCCGGGTTCTTGATAATCACTAATAATATTACATACCTTTTGACCCAGGGTATTATAAACACTGATATCAACATATTCGGCATCGACAATTGTATAAGAAATATTCGTTTGTTGTTGATTTATTGTATTAGCATAAAAATTATTAAATGAATTCGTATTTTCAGTATTTATTAGAATTTCTGTATCTTTATCAATATCTTCAAAGCCTAATCCAAATTCATCAGGCTGTCTAGGGAAAAAGACATCATTAGTAAATGTAAGAGGATTGGTCTTTACAATTTGTGTAACATAACCAGTAATTATAAAATCATCTTGATTCAATACTACTGAATGTGCACAATCAATATACCCACTATACCCATTATTTTTCCCATCATAGATTTTTCTTCCAATAAAATTACCTTCATTATCAACTCTAACTAAAATTATATCAGATCCATTTGTATAATTATTTTCAATGCTTCCAACTATTAAATATCCACCATCATCTGTTTGAATGATATCATATGCTGATACGCTGCCCTGTAAATCATCGTAAAAGGTCCATTCTATATCTCCGTTTGAATCTAATTTCTTCATCCATATTTTATCATACATACTGGCAGGACCACAAATAGCATAACCGCCATCATCAGTTAAACAAATTGCTTGTCCTCCATAAGATTTTGTCCACACAGTATCACCTTCGATATCAAATTTTATTGTCGCTCCACCTGTAGCAACAAATCCTTCATTATCAGGTAACACTTCAACATCCCTGCCCTCATAAAAAGCAGTACCTGTACTACTATCAGGATATTTCCATATTGTATCAGTCAAATTTTTTTCAAGGTGTAACACTAGAAATTTCCCATCATCATTTCCTGCAATAATATATCCATCATCTGTACATTCTATATCATAACCCGTTCCATCAATATCTGACACATATTCATAATAATATGGTTTAGAATGACCTCCGTGGTTTGTAGAATAGAATGATATTTTATCACAATCACCCATTACATAATATGAACCAACTGCAACATATCTATCTCCACCTGTTACATTATCATCCACACATACTGAATTATAACCTCTCCAATTAGTCCAATTAGGTTGGGAATAATACCATAACATATTACCAGAAACATCAGTTTTAATTAAATATAAACCACCATGATTATAAGTACCATTTCCTCTATATGTTGTTCCTGCAATAATAAAATTTCCATCTGGTGTTTCTCTTATACAATATCCAAGATCAGAACCTCCTAAATCTCCCCATAATAATGATAAGGTACAGGATCATTCTCTCCAAAATATCCAATAGAATCATAATCAGCACTTAACGAAAAAGCTCCAATTATCATCATTGAAACTAAAATAAAAAATCTCTTCAAAATGTTTCCTCCTTTTATTTGATTATTTTTATTTATCTTATAGTTATTCATAATTTTACTTAAGTTAAAAAAAAGTTTTTCTAATTAGATGTAAAATATTTTTTGTCAATATTCAATTATTTTAATATTTTATTCAACAACAAAGATGTTTTCGTTTTTATAAACTAAATCTTGAAAGGATAATGTATGCAATCGTAAAAATCACAGCCAGAATTGCACAAGGAAGTAATAGATATTTATAGCTGTTCTTCCATGAGGATGTGAAATAATCCTTTGAAAAAAGGAAACAGGCATGAAAAGGAGACAACATCATACCGACATACCCCCATCCAAAAGCAAAAACCAGTACGGATATTTTTGAATATTCAGGGAAATCATCGAGCATGGTTACTATCAAAGGAAAACTTGACCCGATGAAACCAACTGCAATTCCTGTTATCACTCCCGATATAAAAGGGAGAAAAGCAAATAATATAATCACAGGGAGGTGTAAATTGCCAATATCTACTGCAATATAAGATGATATATCAGCTCTTATTATTACCTCCTTATAACCCATTATTGAAAACAGCAGAAGTGCAATCGGAAGAATTCTCTTCCAGTCAAAAACAACTCTGTAGTTTATTTTAACTGTTCTATACATGATAAGATTCATTAAAATACCTATGAGAATCGAAGGAATTATTAAAAGTGCCATCTGTACTTCAAGTTTCAGTACATTTGAAATAATTTTAAAAAATACTGCTGAGATGATTACGCTTAAAAGAGGTATAAATGGCTTTAAATCAATTAGTTTTAACCGCACATTTTTTTTTCTCGATTCCGATTTAACTTTCCTCAGGAGAAATACCCAGCCAAGTAAAATTGATATCGGAGTGAATACAATCGAAACAGGAATCCAGCTTGAAAGATCTAATTCTGCTACAGCAAGTAATGCTATTACAGCAGGATAGAGGGGCCACCAGAACTCCCAAATATGTCTGAACCAGTAATTTACAATTACAAGAAGTCCGGGTTGATTTGTAAAGTTTTCACTTTTTATACTTGATTCAACCAGTGGCGCACTGAATAATGCTCCTCCGGGCATTGGAAGAAGTCCAACCATAGAAGCCATAAAAGCTCCTGCCGATCTACCTGAAGGGAAAAGAGCAAGAGCAGCCTTCCTGCAGTCATCTAAAAGTCTCGTTTCTTTCATAATACTTCCCATAACAGTGATAAGTGAGACGAGGATTGAAAGAGAAATTGACTGAGAGGTGAACATACCCTGAAAAATTGTCTTTATGGTATTGGTAAAACCGAGAGAAAAAATAAAACCACCGACAAGAGCACCTGCAAAAATTGCAATACAGATCCATTTTTTTACCCTTGTCGATAAAATGAAAATCACTATGAAAATAATAAGAACTTTTAAAAGTGACATAATTTTTGGAAAA
>CBDUTX010000056.1:0-9616 GCA_965370235.1 uncultured Desulfuromonadaceae bacterium
CAATCTGTTGAAGTCCATATATACTTGCCAGCCCCGAATAAATTGGCTGCCCATCAATTAAAACCTGAGTATGATCCGGACCCAGACCTTGAAGCCTTATCATACTGAAATTACAAAACGCACATTGTTCTTCCACACGAATACCTTGAGCTCCTTCAAGTGTTTCATATAAATTTGCAGCACCTTTATTGCTCATCATTTCAGTTGTTATAACTTCTGTTCTAACAGGAGCATCTTTAATGTACCTTGGGGTTCTTGTCCCTGTGACAACAATACCTTCCATTCTGATAGGATTGGATAAAAGGTTGAAATTTAAAGTGGCTTTTCTTCCGGGTGCAACAAACACATTCTCTTCAACAGTAGTGTACCCGATAAGAGATGCTATAACTGTATAATTTCCCGGTTGTATATTTTCAAATGTAAATTCTCCATTTAAATCAACAATTCTCTGCAAATTTGTTCCTCTTATTATCACATTTGTATATGGTATAACATTCCCGGTTTCAACATCATATACTTTCCCTGTTATCTGCCCAATATTTGATCCATAGATAAGAATGGGAAGAAGGAACATTATACTCAAGATAAAAAATGACCTCATTAGAACCTCCTAAAACTTAAATAATTTTATAATTGTTAGTTGTGTCTAACTTGTAAATTAAATTTTTTTATATTCAACAAAAATAAAAACAGTTAAATGATCATTGAATACATCATCAAAAAAACAAACATCTTCTTCTCCATAGTTAACCTCCTATAATATTATTAGAATAATCTAACTTTATTATTTATGTATAATTTTAATGAGGAAGTGTCAAGTATTTTTTTTATTAATTTAAGCCTGGCAAATTACTTCTACCGGATAGGACTGGAACAAAAATATATTTCGATGAAATATTTCAAATAATTTTTCCTTTAATTCTTCCTATAAGTTTGTTCTTCAATACTTCAATTATCTTCACGCTAACCATATCACCTATTTTAATATGTTCTTCATTTTTGATTATTACAGTTGTATATGTTCTACCTGTTCCGATATAAAAACCATCCTTCTCTTTTTCAATAATAACTTCCTCTTCACTTCCCACAAGACTTTTTAAGTAATTTTGCTTTAACTTCTCTCCGAGAGTCCTTAATACTAAAGCTCTGGATTTTCTTTCCATATCTCCTACCCTATCTCTCATTAGATTTGCAAGAGTACCATATCTGCGTGAAAAAGGAAAAACATGGAGGTAAGAAGGTTTGATGGCTTTGAGAAAGTTTAGTGTTTTTTGAAAATCTTCTTCTCTTTCTGTCGGAAATCCTGCAATTAAATCAAATCCAAAAGAACAGTTTTTCTTAATTTTTCTAATATTATCCATTGAGTTTTTGACAAATTCAGGTTTGTAATATCTTCTCATATCAAAAAGAACTTTCTCTGAAGCACTTTGAAGAGATAAATGGATATGAGAGCACAGTCTCTCATCTGAAAAAGAGTCAGTAAAATTTTTATCCAATATAATATCTTCGGGATTCAAAGAACCAAGTCTGAATCTTATACTATCAGTATTTTTTAGCAAATACTTCAGCAATATAGACAAACCTCCTTGATATTTACCAAGACTGATACCTGAAAGTATAACTTCATTATATCCTTTCTTTTCAAGAAATAATATCTCCTCTAAAATACTCTTTTTATCTCTTGATATTGGTCTTCCTCTTAAATAATTGACTTTACAGAAAGAACAAAATCTGTCACAACCTTCTTGAATAACGACAACAGGTCGGGTTCTCAATCTCGAGGTCGGATATTTTTCATATTTAAAGTCAATATCAAGTATATCTACATCGAACAGTTTTTCTCCCGAACAACCGAGAATTTTTACATTACCACAATTTTTTGACAATTTTCTTACCATTGAATAAGACTGTCTCTGAGCTTCTTTAGTAACAGAACATGAAAATACAAAAGAGATATCAGCTTCCTCTGCTGATTGTGCTTCATTATATCCCGATGCAAGTAATGAGCTCCTCAATCTCTCTGCTCTGTACTGGTTTACTTTACAACCGAAAATTTTGAAATAGAATAAATTTTTCATATAAATGAAAAATATTTTACATTTAGTACAAAATATTGCAAATCAATAATATATATATGGTTTGCTAAGTGTTTATCAGATAAGTGGAAAAAACTTCTGTTGGATGGAAAAAAGCTGGTGCACTCTGTACACCAGCTTACAAAATTATTTTACAAATAAATTAACTTTATTTGAAATCTGCTGATCTTCACTCTGCATCAGTACTATATAAGAGCCATAGGAAACTTCATAACCTGAATGGTCTTTGCCATCCCAGTAAATAGTAATTCCTGATGAAGCATCACCGTTGAATAATTCTTTTACAAGTCTTCCGTCAAGACTGTAAATTTTAACTGTAACATCCTGCTGTGCTGCAAAAGAAACCATTATATTCCCGTTTGAATTAAATGGTGAGCATATAAGTGAAACTTCGTGATTATCTACAATAACCGGTTCTTCCATAACACCGGAACCGCCATTTGAATAACCCCATGTCTCGGCTTTATCAAAGAGAACTGTTCCCCCACCGGATGATACCCAGTTGTAACCGTCATGAGGACCAGAACCATCAGGTACTCTCTGGAAGGTGGAATCATTGTATTCACCCTCCCATCCCATTTGATCTACTCTCTGAGTGTCAGGCATAAAGAGATAACAGACATCAGCACTTGAGAAATCTACACCAGTTTCATCTTCATCTATTACAAGAAATCCGCCAGCAGGTACAATATGAGAACCTATTAAACCAAAATCATCTCCATCTGAAATAAACCATCCTGTAATATCTATTGGTGAGTATGAAGCATTGAATAATTCAACCGAATCAGGCTCACCTGTATTAGGCGGATATGGGTCAACTTCATTTATAGCGATAATTGCATTTAGTGGAGCTGCTGCTGCATCATTGGCTGTTCCCTGTGTCGGAGTCCCATCCACATTAAAATCTCTTGCTACATCACCGGTATATAATCCGTCAGTAATTCTGGCAGTACTCCATGCAGGATTATTATTATTATATATACCCGTTGGAGCTGGTCCGCTGTCTCCATAACCGACACTGTCAATTATAGTTCCAGTGTTATCAATAAGACAGATAATATCTCCTGAATTATTCAATCCTGTGATCGATGTATTCACATAATACGAACCTGCTGTAATTGAACCTGACAGAAATAATGTATCGTCTGGAGTGTTAACAATTATCCATCCGGAAAGATCAACTGTTGATCCTGAAGTATTATAAAGCTCAATCCATTCAGGATTTGCTTTTGCTGCAAACTCATTTATTACAACATCCGGTGTCTGAGCTGCAAGAACTACTGCAGAAAACAAGAGTACTAATACAAGAATCTTTTTCATTTGTCCTCCTTATGTGTTTTTTAAAAATTATATTTTTAAAATAATACTATCAGAAAATCTTATTAAAAATAATATTTTTATAAATTTTTAATGACTATATAAAAGTGTATTGTTAATTTAAAATAAATAAATTGTTAATTTTTAGTTAAATTTAATATTTTTAAGGGAGGTGGCAGGTAAAAACCTGCCACCTTAAAATAATTAATGAACTACTACAACTTTTCCTGAAAAAGTTCTGCCTGCGGCAGTAACTCTGTAAATATAAGAACCTGTAGCTTCACTCTGGAAGTTAAAAGTCCTTGTTCCCTGCATTCTTCCATCGAAAAGATTTGCAACTTTACGACCTGAAATGTCAAAGATATCAACTCTGACATCAATTTCAATTGGTGAAGAAAAATAAATACCCGGCTGTCTTCCCACAGGATTGACTGCTCTTACAGTAAATGGATTGGCACCGATAAGTATCTCCTCTTCTACTCCGAGAGGTGAGCAGACAAGAGCTCCTGTTGTCCCACCGTAATTTCCACCGTAAAAACTGAGATATTCCCATCCTCCTGAGTTGGTCCATGCCCAATCGCTCTTCTGTGCAATCAGAGACTGCGAATTACAGGGAAATGGATGATTACCACTTTCATAGGTAAAGCCAATAAGTATCCACATATCTGTTCCATCAATATAGATACTGTCATCACCTAGATAGAGTTCATACCATCCTGAATCACCTGTAACGGTAAAAGGCATTGAATAAAGTGTATCACCGGGAATTGTATCTCCAAGGATATAGAGCATTCCATCATTTGCCGGATTATTCCCATCTCTGAGCTGGAATATTATCCTGTTTACATAATCTCCTGTATAAGCACCAATTTCTGTTGCTGTGAATAATATTCCCATACCCATCCATTCCGGTGGATCACCATAGTTAATTCCGGTTTCAACATCACCACTCCAGTATGTCAATGTATCACATGAAAGCTGCCCACCACAGGTAATGGTGAACATATCATCTGAGATGTCCCTGAAAGCATAATCATTATGATTAATTACTCTCACAAGACACTGTGTACTTGGTGTCGGAGGAATTATCCAGCTATATGTAGTCGTAGCCACACTGTCTGCAATTATTTCCCATGTCCAACCATAATTCCAACTGTACTCGAGATCAAATGCAGTACCGCTTGGTGAGAACCATGTTATATCATTTGTATCTCCAACAACCCAGATTTCTCCGCCATTTGGAGTCTGGACAGTAATCTCACCCCAGCCATTGGGAAGTCCAAATGTTTGGTATATATCAAAGAGACATGTACCACCACCTGAACTTAACCAGTTATAACCGTCATGTGGGGGACATCCGTTTGGTATTCTCTGGAAAGAGCTGTCATCAGTTGGACTTTGATTCCAGCCAAACTGATCGATCCTCTGTGTGTCCGGTGCAAAAAGATAACATTCATCATAACTTGAGAAATTTATACTATCGAGTATGTTAACCAGGGCAAAACCCCATGGTGGTAATGTACAAGGTTCAACAAATGCTACATCATCACCATCAGAAAACAACCAACCATTCATATAAACGAAAGTATCTGAAGGATTGTAGAGCTCGAGTGTATCTACAGTTCCACCATAAATAGTCAATTCATTAAGAACTATAATTCCGTTTAATGGAGCTGCTGCAATATCATTTGCTGTTCCCTGTGTTGGAGTTCCATCAATATTGAAGTCCCTTCCAACATCTCCTGTACAATAACCATCGGTAATACGACCTGTAGTCCAGTTTGTAATTGGAAGTGGAGCAGGACCATAATGGCCATAATAAACATAATCAATTGTATCACCCATATCTGAAACTAAAAATACTGAATCACCGGTATTTGAAAAGACAGTAGGAGACATGAAAAATACTGCATAACCTCCAGGGGCAATTGATCCTGATAAATCATTAGTGTCTCCATCATAAACCGAGTGTATTATCCATCCGGTCAGATCAACTGTAGAAGTTGTAGGATTATACAACTCAACCCACTCTGTTCCTTTTGCTGAAAATTCATTTATGAAAGCTGAATCAGGACCGCTTGGTGCTGATGTTGTGTCAATCTGAACATCATCGATTTCTACATCAAATCCATCATTCTGAACATGATGAAAACCGAGCATAATATCCTGCCCTGCATAAGCATCAAGATTAAGAGCTGATTGATACCATGTACTATTTGCCCATGGCCAAACTACTCCTGAATTTACTACATCTGCCGAATCACCAAATGTCCATAACTGATTCCAGTTAGAACCTCCATCTGTACTGACTTCTACAAAAAGATCACCAGCATCAGTTGTAACCATCCAGTAAAAACTGCTGCGCCAATAGAATGACAAACTACATGCAGAAGCATTTGTCAAATCAACCGAGGTTATCCAAAGCAGTGCATCAACAGTATATCCCCATCCTGAAGCAGCGCCATAAGTACCGGAATGAGCAGATGTTGTACTTGGGTGCCAATTAATTGGCATAGATCCACCTGCTGTTCCACTTGTAAGAAGTGTATCCCATCCTATTGGTGGGAATGCGTATTCAAAACCTTCCTGTAACATAATACCTTCATTGGCTGTTAAACTTACTGCTGCTACAAGCAGTAATAAAACAAGAATTTTCTTCATTTACCTCTCCTTTTTAAACATTAAAAATCTTTACTTAATACAAAAAATAAAATTCTGCAGAAATATTTTCTGTTAAAAATTATTATACTCTGTAAATTAAATTTATCAAGAATCGTTATTTTTTTTTAATTCAAAGAAATTGCCGTCTTTATCGGTGATAAAAAGTACTGTGTGGTCTTTACGTCTGAACCGTGTAAATTTATATCCTCTTTCTTCACCTCTTAAAACAACACCGGGTATATCATCTATTCTAAAGCAAATATGATTGAAATATTTTTCTGTCGGATTGAAAGCTTTGATAATAAAAACTTCAATCCAGTCCTCATCAGTACGATATACATAAGTTACAGTAGGAGAATCTATGCCAAAAACAGAACGTGCTGTTTTTTTATCTATGCCAAAATTATAGAGAAATTTAAATTTCATGACATACTCAAAAAATTCTTTTGCATTTTCAAGAGATGATACTGTTATAGCTGCATGTGAAATCATAGTTTTACTTCTAACATAAAATATTTATTCAGTCAACAAATCGTCAATTAAATTCAAATAATTCATTTAATCATTTCAAGATTCAAGAATAAGGATTTTATTAAATCCCTTTTAGCTTTAATATTGTACTGAGAAAATATTTATAACCCTGGAGGAAAAATTGTATATAGAAAAAAAAATAAGCTCAAAGACAATTTATGATGGAAAGATATTAAAATTAAATAAAGATATTGTCAAAATCAAAGAAGATATTACTGCTGTCAGGGAAGTAGTACAGCACAGTGGGGCTGTTGCAGTTGTGCCATTACATGAAAATGGTTTTTTCCTCGTAAAACAGTTCAGATATGCAGTTGGAGAATTTCTATGGGAAATTCCCGCTGGAATTAAAGAAAAAGGTGAAAAACCTGAGGAGACAGCAGAAAGAGAATTGATTGAAGAGATCAATTACCGTCCTGTCAACCTGGTGAAAATTGCCAATTTTTATTCCTCTCCCGGTTTTTCAAATGAAAAAATTCACATATTTCTCGCTTCTGAGCTTGTAGAAGATGACTCAAAAAAAGCAGATGACGATGAATTCCTTGAAAGGAAATGGTTTCCGATAGATAAGATAGAAAATATGCTCTCTTCATTTGAATTAATTGATTCAAAAACACTTATTGGTCTGAACTTTGCTTTGAAAATGATAAAAAAATAAACAAATATCATGAGATACAGATTTTTAATTATTCTCCTGTTATTCATTATCCTGGTAAATAATAATCTCTATCCGGAGATTATCATCAGCAGAGAAGATGAGAAAATATATGATGAAATATTCTTTTATCTTGAAAATAATCCTATTGATATAAATTCTTCTCCTCTTGACAGTTTATTGCTAATACCGCATATGGACAGGATCTCAGCAGAGAAAATATTCAATGGAAGACCTTATCAAAGTGTCGAGGAAGCACTGATCCTGGCAGGTTTTGCTGAAACTGACATCGAATACATCGGGAATTTTCTGATCATTTCTTCAAAACCCCACTTTTTAGAGAATTATAAATTAATTCTCACTTCATATTTTAAATACAGAGAATATTCTGATGAAAACTTTAAGAGACAGCCCTTTAAAATCAAAAATGAGATAGATATATTCTATAATTCCATAACTTTATCCGCATGTCTTGAACAGGACCCGGGGGAGCTTGTATTCCCTGATATGGTAAATGTTTATCTGCAGTACAATGCAGGTTCGATACAGTACATCCTCGGCACACAATCACTGAAAGCTGGTACTGGTCTTCTTCTCGGAAGGGAAGAATTTGGTTTGAGACTTCATCCTTCAAAAAGCTTTAATATAAAGGGATATTCAGGAGGAATTGAACTTGGGAATCCTATTGGTTTTTCAGTTCTTAAAACTTCATCATCTTACAGATTAGGGGCTTTCGGGGGAATTAGATACTATGATGGAATACTGGATTCTGCAGGAAATGTAATATCCATCCACACCGATGGATATCATACTAATGATCTCTCCCTTTACAGAAAACATAATTTCAGGATAGATGAATTAGATTTTATGTTGAGTATCGATAATCTCAATTCTTCTGTTATTCTCAACCTGTCGAAGTACTCAAGGAATTTATTGCTATACGACTCTACTTTTATAAAAAACTTGATTGGCTATGAGTATATTTTGAAATATAACAATGAAAACATAGATATCATCCTTGATGCTGCAAAATTTAATCCCGGCAGTTATGGATTTTATTTCGGAATTCTATCCAAATACAAAAGGAATAAAATTCTAACTTCATTTTATCATTATGAAAAAAAACTCATATCACCCCTTTCATTCCCTCCCGGTGAATTCTCAGGTTATAATGAAGAAGGTATCTATATAAATGTCAGTAATTCATGGAATAAATGGAAACTTCTAAGTTTTGTTAATTTTTCAAGAGAGATATACACTGACAGCACTTCAAATCCCTGGAAGAGAGAACTTACAACAACTCTTGAGAATAAATTTGTAAACACTTATAAAATATCTCTAAAACTCAGTCATAAAGCTAATTCAGGTTATTCTCCTTCATTCCCCGGTATCCAACCAACAAGGAATCAGCTTACACTTACTTTAAAATCCGATTGGCTGAAGTTCTGCTATTATAAATGTCTTGCAACTGACAGAAATTTTTATCAGACAGGTGATGCAATGGTTTTTCAAAACACTTTTAATATAATCTCCACCGATATAACATGTTTCTATGCAAATTACAGAACAACTTCCTATGCTTCGAGGATTTACATTTATCTTCCTGAAGTTCCAAAGACAATAAATTTTATAAATGCTTCAGGCAGTGGGAATATTCTGAGAATTATAATTAAACATCAATTTGAGGATGTTGATATCATTGCTTTTGCAGATATTCACAGAGAAAACAACTACATGGGTCTTTTTATAAATGCAGAGTTCAATTAAAACCGTTGATGTGCTGATAATCGGAAGAAATCTCCTTCTCACTTATGAAATACCTGAGAAATATGAAGCTGATGATCTATTCGGTAAATTAGTTGTAATTCCTCTAAGAAGAGAGAAAGTACTTGGATGTGTTATAAGGAAAAGTGAATTTACAAAATTCAAAAAACTGCAGAAAATTGATTACATCATTTCAGATGATATTTTTTTCTCCGAGAATTTACTTACACTTGCCAATTTCATATCAGAATATTATGGAAACACCCTGAGTAGAACTCTTGAGAAAATATTCCCTTCAGGAACTTACACTTCTTTAAAACGAATATTAATTTTAAAAAAAGACCTTCCTGAGAAGATATGCAGTAGATCAAAGATCTGCAGCAGACTTCAAAGGAGAAAGGAAATTTCACAACAGAGATTTTTATCAGTTCTTAAAAAGGAGAATAATGAGGACCTTTACCTTTTCCTTTTAGACAAAGGATATATTGATATCAATTTTATCCTTCCCCCTCCTTTAAATCCTGATCTGAGAAGACGGATATGTTTTATAAAGAATATGGAAAATGGGAATCTGACAGTTCAGGAGAAAAGAATA
>CBDUTX010000057.1:0-9523 GCA_965370235.1 uncultured Desulfuromonadaceae bacterium
TCAGTATCGGCAATAATCTGCAAAGAATAACTGAACCTGGAGGTATGCCTTCTTCTCATTCTTCTTCAGTGACAACTCTGTTTTTTCTTACAGGCTTTTGGTTTGGATTTTCAACACCATACTTTGGAATAGCACTGTTTTACGGTTTGATAGTTATTTATGATGCTGCTGGAGTTCGAAGAGCAGTTGGTAAACAAGCGAAAATATTGAATATTATTATTGATGAATTTGAGATCTCGGGGCATACAAAGCCTGAAAGATTTAAGGAATTATTAGGTCACACTCCATTTGAAGTCCTTGTTGGAATTACAATTGGTTTTATAATAGCTTTAATTTTCTGGAGATTAGCATGATTGATTGGAGTAAATATCCGATAATAGGAGAAATTAATTCACCCGAACAGGTTAAAGATATGTCAATATCCGATTTAAAAAAATTGTCGGAAGAGCTTAGAAAACTGATAATTGATGTAGTCTCAAAAAACGGTGGTCATCTTGCGTCAAATTTAGGTTCTATTGAATTGACTCTGGCACTTTTAAAGAATTTTAATCCACCTGACGATTTAATTGTCTGGGATGTCGGACATCAAGCATATGCATATAAAATTCTTACCAATCGAAAGGATAGATTTCATACAATTCGACAGTTTGGGGGTATTAGCGGATTCCCAAAAAGGTCTGAAAGTCCCTATGATGCATTTGGAGTAGGGCATGCATCTACTGCTATTTCAGCATCTCTTGGAATGGCTTTGGGAAGAGATCTTACTGATGAGAAAAAAGAGGTTATAGCTGTTGTAGGAGACGGTGCTCTTACCGGAGGATTGTGCTGGGAAGGTTTGAATCATGCGAGTTCATCTCATGCCAATATGATAATTGTCATCAATGATAATGGAATGTCGATAAGTGAAAATGTAGGAATGATTTCAAATTATTTAAACAAACTTGTAACTGACCCGATGTACAATAGATTAAGGGAGGATATCTGGGAACTTTTAGGGCTTCTCCCATCATTTCTCAGCAGGAGAGCAAGAGATGTTTCGAGAAGACTTGAAGAGGGAATAAAAAATTTCCTCATTCCAACGATTATATTTGAAGAGATGGGATTTAGGTATATTGGTCCTGTCAACGGTCATGATCTGAAGGAATTGGTTAATATATTCAAAGGAGTCAAAAGGATAAAGGGACCTAAAATTGTTCATGTTCTGACACAGAAAGGAAGGGGATATGAACATGCTGAAAAGGACCCTGAAACTTTTCATGGTATAGGACCATTTAAAGTCGAGTCAGGTAAGGGGAAAAAATCCAAAGATTCCAAACCATGGACAGAAGTGTTTTCGGATTCCTTGGTAGAAGCTGCTTTAAAAGACGAAAAAATTATAGCGATAACAGCAGCAATGCCTCTTGGTACGGGATTGGATTCCTTTGCGAAGAAATTTCCTGAAAGATTTTTTGATGTTGGGATAGCTGAAGGACATGCAGTTACACTTGCAGGAGGTCTTTCAACTCAGGGGTTAAAGCCTGCTGTTGCTATTTATTCGACATTTCTACAAAGGGCGTATGATGAGGTTATCCATGATATAGCTCTTCAGAATCTGCCTGTTTCTTTTTTCCTTGACCGGTCAGGTCTTGTTGGAGAAGATGGTCCGACACACCACGGTACATTTGATATTCCATATCTTCTTGCAATTCCAAATATTGTAATAATGTCACCTGCAGACGGTAATGAGCTAAGGGACATGGTCGATCTGTCTTTTAATATAGATTCGCCAACATTTGTAAGATTTCCAAGGGGAAAAATCAGTTACGGTCTCAAGGAGATATTCCCGGATGAAGTTAAACTTGGGAAATCTGCAATTTCAAGAGATGGTTCCGATATATTGATTGTTGCTGTTGGTAGTATGGTAAAAACCGCACTCGATGTTAGAGCAGAATTGCAAAAAGGTAGAGATATTGGGATAAGTATTGTCAATATCAGATTCATCAAACCATTTGATGAAAAAATATTTACTGAGAGCACAAAGACAAAATTACTGATTACAATTGAGGAAGGCTCAAAGATAAATGGTTTTGCTGCATATTTTACTCATCAATTAATGGAAAGGGGAATCAATAAACCCTATCTTTCATTTGGAATTCCGGATAAATTTATTCAACATGGTTCTTATGAAGAATTAATGAAATCAGTTTTTCTTGATTTGGCTTCCATATCGGAAAAGATAAATAAAACATGGCTTTCTATAAATAAATAGATGGATCGTAATTCTGCATCAGAGGACATCCTCTTTTTAATTTTACCATATATTATATCGGGTGTTTTCTATATACTATCTGCTACAGGGATTATTTTTGATTATTCATTCGATCATATCAACAGATTCGGTATATCAATTCTGCTGATAGTTGCAATAATTGTTATTATAGCGGTTTTTTTCAAAACAAGGAAAAATTTTTACATACCTGTAAAATTACCTGCTGTAATTCTTCTCACAACTTTTTTTTCAATTTTGGTTCAGCTTTCATCAGGTGTATTATGGAACTTATATTTTCCTCTTTTTATTCTTCTCGCTTTGAGGATGGATCGTATTCAAGCTTATATTGTAATTATCCTGATTTCAACATGTGAGATTTCCTCTTCAATATTTGCACAGCATAATTCTTTTTCAATAAGGCTCTTTCAGCTGATTTTGCTGTATATAACAATTGAGATAATTCAGAGCGTTTTCTCATTGAGAAGTCATTTGATCAAGGGAAAGAATAAAACAGAATCAGTTGAACTTCCAGCTATAGATAAAATCAGTGAGGTTGAGAAGATCGCAGGAAGAACAAGAGGTAATATAATTGATCTGATTTTCAGGAATCCAAATGTCAGAACTGTTGTTGTACTTTATCTGGAAAATACAGTTGAAGGTTTGAGATTGAAGATAGCAGATTTCAGATCTTCTTCAGTTGATTCAATTGCTTTAAATATGTCTTTAAAACCAGGAGGGATAATTCCAGGACTTGTGGTCAAGGAGAGGAAGTATTTTCTTGTTGAGAATTTTACAAGACCATCTGGTAATCTCGGTTATTACAAAGAAAATATAGATGTAGGTTCATTTTGTGGTGTTCCTATCTATTTTAATGATGAGGTCATTGGCGCAATATGCGAGGACAGTCCTGAAGAAGGAGCTTTTAATGAAGAAAGAGCATTTGATCTCATGGTATATTCACAAATTCTAACCGATATTCTTCAAATTGCCTCATATCTTGAAAAAAAGGAATTAAGTGCTACAGCTTTGGAACTGATTAATGATCTGTCAAATAAATTTGTTCACTCTCTCTATATAAAAGATGTGCTTGATGTTTTTGTAAGGAAGATGAAAGAAACATTTTTGTATGATGATTATTTTATTGCTCTCTGTAATGATTCAAATTCCATTATCATCATCAGATCATCATATAACCTGATAAAACCGTTTGATCCCACAGAGTTGATTAATTTAAAAGATAATATGATCATGAGATTGATAATTGAGAGAAATATTCCGATAATGGAAAAGAATTTTCACAGACAGAATGACATTCCTCGTTTTCTCATTGAACCAAATGATGGCAGCATCAATGTCGCCTCTTTCATAGGAGTACCTGTCCCGTCAAAAGATCAAACAATGGGAAGTGTTTTCATTCTCAGTACATATTTGAATAACTTCCGTAAACGAGATATGGAGATACTTGAAGTATATGGAAGACTCCTCGGTGCTGCAATTGAAAGAAGCAGACTTTATGAAGAGAAAGAAAAATTAGCAATAAAAGATGGTTTGACAGGTCTTTTCAATCACAGATATTTTCAAGAAGTACTTGATGAAGAAATTTCAAGGAGTCAGAGAACTTCAAAACCATTGAGTTTATGTATAATTGATATTGATTATTTTAAGAAAGTAAATGATACTTACGGACACAGGGCTGGAGACAATGTACTGAGGACTCTTTCACTATTCCTGAAGAGAGCAGTAAGAAACATTGATATTGTTGCACGTTATGGTGGTGAAGAATTAGCAATAGTTCTGCCTTCTTGTTCAAATAAACAAGCCGTAATAGTTGCTGAGAAGATAAGGAAGGGTATTGAAAATCTTGAAATATCTCTTGATGAAGAAAGTTTTTTGAAAATTACAGTCTCAATTGGAGTAAGTTCATACCCTTTAAGAGTATTGAATAAAATTGATTTGATAGAAGATGCTGATAAATCATTATATATTGCAAAGGGAGCGGGTAGGAATAAGGTTTCTTATTCTGGGAAGGTAATTAAAGTTAATACTGAAGAGATGTGATCAAAGGAGAAAGAATGAAGAAATTATTTTACATTATTTTATGTATTATTTTAATTGCAGTTGGCTTTTTATCAGGTATTTTATTTACTGTATATAAATTTGGATCTTCAACAGAGACCAAGTCGATGGACATAAACATTGCATTACCTTTAAAAGCAGAGCAGGTTTCATATGGACTTAAGAATTATTTTTCATTGTGGAAAGGAAGACTACAGGCAACCTCAATATTATCTGATAATTCTCAAGAGATTTCTCAAATCCTGTTTTCATTGGAACCTGAAAAAGTGAAATATATTGTTGTCTATGACTCAACAGGTTATTATTATTATCCCGATGAGGTTATTGCTGAACAAATTAATTTTTCTGATTTAATTTCAGATTTGAATCCGGGTTATACAATATTTTTAAAGCCACTGATATTGGTTTATAATGAAAACAGGATAATATTTGTAGTACTGAGTGATGGAGTGTTGAGAAGAAGGATAGCTTTTCAGACGATGGCTAGTTCAGCAACTCCATTTTGGATTGGCCTTTTCAAAGATGACAGTACGATTTTTAATTCTGAAGATGAATATTTGAATACATTTTTAACTATAGCTGAATCAAATGAAATTTTTAACAGTGAATCAGATACAGGCAGTATTTGGGAAGACACAGTATTGTTGTTGTTTTGGAAAAATTTTAACCTGGAGAATGAACGTTATACAATCATAATAACAAACAAGGGTAGTGATAAAAAATGAAACAATATCATATTCAACTATCAGAAGATGATATCAGGGGAATTTCAGCAGTATTGCTGCCCGGAGATTCGGGAAGAGTTGCAAAAATAGCTTCACTTGCAGATCAGGGAAGTTCAGAATTTATAGTATCAAACAGAGAATTCACAAGTTATAGATGTTCTGTCAGAGGGAGAAGTGTTTTAATTACTTCTTCGGGCATTGGAGGTCCTTCTCTTGCGATTGCCATGGAGGAATTGGCGAAAATAGGTTTGAAGACCTTTATCAGAGTTGGTACAACAGGTGCTATACAGAAGAATATTAAAACCGGAGATGTGATAATTTCATCCGGAGCTGTTAGATTGGATGGTACCTCAACTCACTATGCTCCCATTGAGTATCCTGCTGTTGCTTCAATTCATGTTGTAAATGAATTGATAAGGGCAGCAAGGGAGAATAGTATTGATTATCATGTTGGAATAACAGCCTCAAGTGATAGTTTTTATCCAGGTCAGGAAAGATATGATACTTATACAAAATATGTAATAAAAGATTTTCAGAATTCACTTGCCCAGTGGCAAAAACTCAATGTTCTAAACTATGAAATGGAATCAGCTACTCTTTTTGTACTTGCCAATGTATTTAATCTTGCAGCAGGAGCAGTTTGTGGTGTTGTTGTCAATAGGACAAAGGAAGAACATCCTGATGATTCACTACTTCGGGAGGTAGAAAGAAGTGTTGGTCGAATAGGTTTATCAACTGTATATGAACTGAGCTCTTGACTTTAAAATATCTTGGTTTTATATTATTCTATCTAAATTTGATACAAAGTGTTTATTTTTGTATTATATA
Source organism: uncultured Desulfuromonadaceae bacterium (assembly GCA_965370235.1). GTDB lineage: Bacteria > SDB-A > SDB-A > SDB-A > SDB-A > CBDUTX01. The sequence goes on from CBDUTX010000057.1 coordinate 5,878, forward strand.
GTGTATTATATTTAAGGTAATTTGTGTAAACAGATAAAGTAAAGGGAGAATATTAAGTGGTATTGGCTTTTAGAGGATTAAGAAGAGTTTTTACAAATATTATAACAAATGATATGGCAATTGATCTTGGAACTGCTTCCACACTTATATTTATCGAAGGAGAAGGTGTTGTGCTCAATCAGCCTTCAGTTATAGCTTATCGAGTCAGCGATAGATCTATTGTAAGTGTCGGTGAAAGTGCTAAGGAAATGTATGGAAGAACTCCGAGCGGATTGGAGTCTGTAAGACCGATGAAAGATGGAGTTATAGCCGATTTTTCACTTGTCGAGGAAATGTTGAGGTATTTTATTCATCAACAGCAAAAAAAAGGTTTAATGGGACATCCGAGAGTTCTTGTTTCTGTTCCAACCGGTATCACTGCTGTTGAAAGCAGAGCGGTTAAGGACTCGGTAGAACATGCAGGCGCCAGAGAGGTTTATCTTGTCTATGAACCCATTGCTGCTGCAGTTGGTGTCTATATTGATGTTCTGTCCTCAACAGCTAGTATGATAATAGATATTGGAGGGGGAACAACTGAAATAGCTGTAATAGCTCTTGCAGGAATTGTTGCAAATGGATCTGCGAGAGTTGGTGGCGATGAAATGGATGAGTTTATTGTACGATGGATGAGAAATGTTTATCATCTTGAACTGGGGCTTAATACAGCTGAAAATGTGAAAATGCAAATAGGATCAGCTTTTGTTCTTGATAAAGAAAAAACAATGGAAGTCAGAGGGATGGAAATTGATACAGGTATTCCTAAAAGTGTTAAAGTTTCTTCAAGTGAAATTAGAGAAGCGCTTAAAGAACCTGTAAAGCTGATAATCCAGGCTGTCAAGGAAACTCTTGGGAGGACAAAACCTGAATTAAGTAATGACATAGTGGATAAAGGAATTATCATGACAGGAGGGGGATCTCTTCTCAATGGTCTGTCAGATCTCATACAGGAAGAAACTAATATAAGAGTTAGTGTTGCAGATAATGCTATTGAGTGCGTTGTAAGAGGAGCAGGTAAAATACTTGCAAATCTTGAGAAGTATGAAAAAGTTATTAAAAAAGGTGATGAGGAATAGCCAGAAGAAAATTTACTGAAGCACAGGTTGATTCATTTTCCCTGCTTATAATACTAATATTTGGATTTTTGATGGCAGTGCTTGATTATCAGTCAAGATATACTGCTCTTTCTTATATGTCCCCATCGATTATGACAACATTACTGAAATTCAATTATAAAGTTGAAGAAATAATAAGCTTAAAAAACGAAAATGAGAAGCTGAGAGAGGAATTGGCTTATTTGACTCTTGATAGAATTGCAGTTGAAGACTTGATAAGAGAAAATGAAAGATTAAAAAAACTGCTTGGATTTCAGGAAGTCAGTTCTTTTAATTTAATTCCAGCAGTTATTATTTCAAGAACACAAAGTTATGTTAATCTGTCACTGGTTCTCGGTAAAGGATATAGAGATGGTTTGTACAGAGGATCAGTTGTTATTGGTGTTGGGGGAGTAGTAGGAAAATTAATAAAAGTTATGGCTGATTATTCAATTGTACAGACTTTTTATGATCTCAATTTTAGAGCCAGTGCAATGGATATCAAAAGTGGAGCTTTAGGAATTGTCAGTTGGGATGGGAGAGGAAGCAATTTGATTTTTCAGGTTTCAGTGGATGCAGATATCCGTGAGGGGGACAGGATTATCACTACAGGAATAGGGGGTGTATATCCAAGAGGGTTGGATCTCGGTTTTGTTGGGCAGGGTCCTTTTGATAGAAGTACTTTATTTTTAAAAGTACCTGTCATCCCAAGTCAGGAACTTGCAGCACTGGATAATGTATTCGTTATCGCTGGTGATAAGTATGAAACAGAAGATGTTGAGATCACCGGGTTTCAGGGGGAATTAATATTCCATATTGGTGATTGGAAACTGAATTTTCTTGTCGAATAGTATTTGCCCAACCCCACCAATATTTATTTTATCCACTAATTACACAAACCTATCACCCAGCACAGAAGAACAGGACACGAATGAAAGGGGTAATGCAGATGAACACTTACCTACAGCAGGCAGGGGAATGATAAAATCTTTTGCTTCGCAAAAAAACTTTATCTGTTTATGATTAACACAGATTAATACAATGAGCAATTAGCAATGAACAATAAACAATGCCCCTCCCAGCCCAAATAAGAATAGAACACAATTGAACACCGAACACCCATCAACGATTTAAGATTTTAGAAGTTCAACTCAAAGATCACAAATAGTTCAAAATTTATTGTTCGTGTTCATTGTTCTTAAATCAATTCAAGAATTTTGATCTGTCTTTCGAAGATCATTTGAATGCTTTATAGATTTGGCTTATCCACTGACCGTTTTCATTTGCAATTATTCTTTTTTTAAAGAAAAAAGAAGTTTTATCTAACATTAATTCAATTTTCTCCGGGGGGTGGTAATAGGATATTATTCTTAGTTTTTTATTTTTCAAATTCAAAATAGGAGAAGATTTCTGGGATATTATATTAAAAATAAAATTTCCTTCCTTTTTTAATATTCTAAAAACTTCATTAAAAAGTATCATGGGATTTTCAATATGAACGAGAAGAAAAGAGGCAATAACAGATGAAAAAGAACAATTTTTAAATGGAAGAATTTGAGCATCAGATTGTATGAGTAGTAGTAGTTTTGATCTTTTTAGCATTTTGATAGATAGGTCAACACCAATAACAAGTTCAGACCTTTTATACAATTCCGATTTCAATCTACCGTCTCCAACACCAAGATCGAGAATTGAATTTGAAGTGTGGACAAATTCTAAAAAGTCTTTTTTATCAAACGAATCAAGCCAGATATGATCTTTTCTGTAAAAATCACAGTAGAGATCGTAACCTGATCGTGGATGTAAAGTTTTCATATTTGGATTATAAATTCCAAATTACAATATAATAGTCTGTAAGAAGTTCACTTTTCAACCTGAAAGAAGCAACAGGAGGAAATCCCATTCTATCAATTATAGACTCCACAATGGAATTGTAGGAGAGAGGAATTCTTTTTAATATATACTCGGACTGTGTATTTTTAAGATTGTCTGTTATTTTTGAAATAGTAGAATTGAATAAACTTGGGTCATTCTGTAGAACTTTCAATATTTCATTATCTATCTTACAATCAGGAGCTATTTTTTCCCATGAAAGGTGATTTTCATTAATTAGAAATAATTGATTTTTAGGTTTAATATTTTGTGGAATATTTTCATTAAATACAATAAGTACATCAGGATTTTCAGATTTTATAATTTTAATACCTGAGAAAAGGTAATGGTCTTGTGCAGAATCGGGAAAAATTGAAATAGAATCTGCATTTGAGGTGATTAATATTTTTGGGAATTTAGATTTTTTCAAAATACATTTTTCTTCAATTTTAAGTTTTTCAATTGCAGCTTTCAGAGGATCTCTCGAAGGAAGAATTGGTAAAATTGAGTTCTTCAAAAATAATATCATCTCATTATTTTCAGAGATATCTTCAGCTATTTTATTAAAATTCAGCATTACATTGAGATTGTATTCATCACTTTCTCCTACATGTGGTGAAACTGCATAAAGATCATCAATTAAT
>CBDUTX010000058.1:0-9519 GCA_965370235.1 uncultured Desulfuromonadaceae bacterium
ACTTCACAGTCTATCAGGAATTTCTGTGAAAGAATTGGTGTTGCTAAAAGAGACAGTACTGTCGATATAGCACTTCTTGAACACTGTCTCAGGGAAGAATTGAACAAAAAATGCAAGAGAGTAATGGCAGTTCTCAGTCCTTTAAAGGTTATAATAGACAATTTTCCTGAAGATAAAACTGAATACATAGAAGCTATTGACAATCCTGAAGATCCAGATAGTACTAGACGTTCAATTCCTTTTTCAGGCATCATATATATTGAAAAGGAGGACTTCAGAGAAGATCCACCGAAGAAGTATTTCAGATTATCACCTGGACGTGAAGTAAGACTTAAAAATGCTTATTATATAAAATGTAATGAAGTAATTAAAGACCAGTCTACCGGTGAGATAATCGAAATCCATTGCAATTATGATCCTGAAACAAGAGGGGGAGGATCTAAAGACGGAAGGAAAGTTAAAGGAACACTACACTGGGTATCTGCTAAACACGCTATTGATGCTGAAGTGCATCAATATGACCATCTGTTCAATTCAATTATACCTGGCGAAAAAACAGGTAATTTTTTCGATGATATAAATCCAGATTCCCTTACAATATTGAAAAACTGCAAAATCGAACCATCCCTTAAAGGTGCAAAAATTGGGAATATTTATCAATTTTTAAGAAAGGGATATTATTGTGTTGATTTAGATTCTTCTGAAAATAAACTTGTTTTTAATAGGAGTGTTTCTTTGAAAGATTCATGGGCTAAGATCGTAAAGAAAGGTAAAAATACTTAGGGTCGGGGCTTGCATTTTTGCATTTTTAGAATTGAATTTCCACCCATCTTACCAAGAAAAATATTAGACAGGATCAACAGGATACCCACCATCCCCTCAGATAAACACAGATGATAAAATCAATTTGTTTCACAAAATAATTTTATCGGTTTATGATTAACACAGAGAACACAGATTAAGACAATTAACAATGATCAATTCCCAACCACACCAATAAAAAATAATAATTAAGATAATAAATGATGAAATCTTTTTACTTTGTAAAAATCTCTCATCAATCAATCACGACGAAGTTTTAACGAAGTCGGACCACAGAGAATAAATACCCATCCCCACTCCAAATATGTTTAACAACAAATCACACAAATAACACGAATCCTTCCCCTAAAGTGTAAAAATCTTTTTATCAACAAATTTGATTAAAACAGAGAAAAAATTAATTTTAATTATTATCCTTATTTCTCCATCCATAGGAAAAATTTAGATATCTGAGATATTCATCAGGATTCAAAGCCTGATCGATCATGTATGTCGAACCTGTAAGGATTATGATATCATTACAGTTATCTGTATAACTTCTCGCTTTTTTGAGAGCTGATTTTGGATCTTTAATAATTTCTAAAGAGCAATTTAAATCCTTTTTTAATGATAATTCTTCGAGAATATTTTCAGGTTCAACACCGCTGAATGATGATGTGGTTATTATTATGTTATCAGCCAAATTTAATATTGGATTAAAAACTTCCAAAGCTGATCTTTTATTTGAGAGGGCAATTATAAATATTTTTTTTTTACTTTTATATTTATCAATCAGATGATCTGCTAATACTTTCATCTTCTGTGGATTATGTGCAATATCGATAAATATATTATCCTTAGTATGATGCGATCTGCCAAAGTATTTTATTTGATTGAATTTTTTCAGTACATCATCTTCAGACAAATCCGGAAGTAAATATTTTATTACTTCAAGTGCAAGAGCTGCATTGGAATATTGATATTTGGGAAATAAAAGTTTATCTTCTTTTATAGGTTCAGTGAATAAATATTTAATTTTATCTTCAAGATCATTTACTTTTTTATCACTTAAAATGTAAAGAGGGGAAGAATTAAATTTACATATTGAATCAAATATCCTTATGATATTATTATCTGTTTCCATTGTGAAAAGTGGTGTTTTCACTCTGCAGATACCAGCTTTGTCCAATGCTCTCTGCCATTTTTTCTCACCAAGACTAACAGGATGGTCATAACCTATATTAGTTATTATAGAAGCTTCTACTTTGAGTTGTGTTAATCTTTCATATCTCCCACCACATCCTGTTTCTACTGCAGCCCATTTGACATCATGTTTTTCAAATAGAGATAATGCAATGAGAATACATATTTCACTGAATGTGTGGATATTATTTTCTGAAATTTCAGCCTGTTCTATACAGATAGGGAGTATGGTATTTTCCCAGATCTCGATAATATCATTTTGCTCCGGCAGGATTCCATTGACACTGAACCTTTCTCTGAAATCAAAAATATGTGGGTTTACAAAAGTACCTGTATTACCGTCAATTGACAAGCCGGTTTCAAGAAATTTGCAGACAGAACCTTTTCCGCTTGTTCCAGCAACTTGAACTAATTTTGTTCTATGACCCTTCGGCCATAATTTATCAATAGATCTCTGAAGTGATTTGAATTTTGCTAATCTTCTCGAAACCCAATTTGAATGATATATCTGATCGATTGTATTATAGTAACTTGGATTGAATTCATATATTTCGTCTATAATTTTATTATACATTATTAAAATAAAGTGACTTATTTATGAATCTTTTTTAAAAATTCCTCGATTTCAGGGACTCCACCCTGGAAAATCAGATAACCGTTATATGGCTCTCTCTCTGTTATTTCGTCTAAAACAGGTGTTAACATTATCTTTTTAACTTTTTCAAGATCATCTGTTTGCCCGAGAGCCCATCCAAGTTTTATATATGCGACCTCAGGGAGGATGTTTTCAGTTGGTATTACACCTTTGCTCATCAGATCTCTGCCTGTGTCATAGACAAACATATGAGTGTAGCCCCAGAGAGTTTGAACGGTCATATAGATTGCTACTCCTTTTTTTACAGCTCTTTCAATGGAGGGATAGAGAGGTTTGTTAACATGACCAAGTCCTGTTCCGGCTATAACAATTCCTTTGTATCCATTATCGACAAGTGAATCAATTATATCCGGCTGCATATTGGGATAGTAGTATATCAGTGAAACCTTTTCTTCGAAATATGGGAATATTTCAACATTCCTGTCATCTCTCCTCCTGCAGTAGTTTTTCTTAAGAAGAGTGATTTTTTCTTTGTCAACCATAGCAAGAGGGATCTCACCAATAGTTCTAAATGTAGATCTATAAGATGAATGCATCTTTCTCACGCGGGTTCCTCTATGAAGAAGACCGTATTCATCGGATGTAGGACCGAACATACATACCATTACTTCCGCAATGTCTGATTCGGCCGCGGTTTTTACCGCGTGTATCAAATTTAATGCTGCATCTGAAGACGGTCTGTCTGAAGATCTCTGAGAACCTACCATTACAATTGGAACCGGAGGATTTTGAACCATGAAAGCCAATGCAGATGCAGTATGATGCATAGTATCTGTTCCGTGACCGATTACTATTCCAGTTATGCCTTTTTTTATTTCTTCACCAATAGCTAAGGCAAGTTTTTTGTACTGATAAGGACCCATGTTTTCTGAAAAGACAGCAAATAATTTTTCGGTTTTAAGATTGCAATAATCGGCAAGTTCGGGTACAGCACCATACAGTTCACCGGGAGAAAATGCAGGTATAACAGCTCCTGTTCTGTAATCCAGCCTCGAAGCAATAGTTCCTCCTGTGCCGAAGAGTTTGACATGGGGTTTATCAGGTGAGGTTGGAAATTCTTTTTCCGGAATTTTATAATGAGCTTCCTTATACCCATATTCTTTCATGTCTTTTATGGTTTTGGTAGATATTCCAATATTATATCCGCTTGATAATTTTAATACTATGTGCTTATCATCATCATTTTCGGAGCGAGGAAGTATTATACCCTTGAAATTTCCTCTCGTTGTCTTAATGTTTGTTTCACTCCAAACTCTAATATTGAATTTTTTAAGAAGCTCCAGACCTTCCCCTTTATATCCCTTGAATAAGTCAGTCATTTTTAAGCATTATCTCCACATAATTTCTCAGTTCTCTCAAAGATATATTTCCAATTGCAATATCATTCAGATTCCCAAGTATCCAATTAAGTTCAGCTTCGGGATTATTTGATATTTGTATTTCCTTGAATTTAGAGCTCAGGGAAGAAATATTAGAATAGATATCCTCTTTTGAAAAGTATTTATGACCAATACTGATCAATACTGATTCCATATCCATTTTTGGATATTTATATATAACAGGAAGCATTATTTTGATTATGTCATAATCGAGATTAGTATTATATACATATTTAAAAATGTCATAAATTTTTTCAAATTTGAAATTGTCACTGCTTTCGATTTTTCCTTCGATATTTTTTAAGCTATGAGCAAAAGTTGTAACAACAAATTTTGGATTAAAATCGAAATCATTGATGATATTTTCAATAATTGGAATAAGGTTATTTCTCAGTATATAAGTATATGCATCTTCCGGAATTCTCCATTTTATTAATTGCTGATATCGTTTTGAAATCGATACAGGCAATTCTCTTTCAATATTTTCAATAGTTACCTGGTCAATTGGAATTGGTGCTGAATCCGTATCGGGATACATTCTGTCAGGACCCGGGAGCACTCTTTCAAATATTGTAGTTCCGTCAGGGAGTGCTTTTCTTGTTTCATTTGGAACTCTTATAAAGGCAAGTTTACATCTCTCCTCAATAGTTTCAATTGCTGTTTTTACATCTTCCTCGGGTGACCAGAAGACTATTTGAGCGTCTTCGGATTTAGAATTCAATAATTGACTTACAGTAGTGAAGTTCACTTTTTCCTGATGGACAAATTTGTCTTCGGAATGGATCATATTTGGCTGTTCAAGACATGCGATAACTTTAAGTCTTCCGCTTATCTCATCTGCAAAAATCTTACCAGGTTGTGTGAAAAATGAAAGGATATCCTTGAAACAGGGCAGGTTTACAATAATAACCTTAAGATTTGAGTTTTTATAAAAGTGGAAAGATTTCGGTTTATTGTTAAGTATTTTTTCATCTGTCTCAAAGTAAGTTAATTTCCAATCCTTTTTCTTAATAACCCGTTTTATTAATATTTCCTTTATCTTAAGTAGGGATTTCTGCCTGAAAGCTTCATTGTGAACAAGTGACTTGAACCATTTGATATGAGCCACGCCTTTTATCTCAACTCTTGTTCCTCCTGTTATACTTACATTGACATCCTCTCTCGTTGCTCCGATTCCCTTTCTCACTTTCCCTGTGCTTCTGTTCATAAATCTGATATACTGACCTGTTTCGACAGCTTCTGAGGGTGTATTAATATCAGGATATGTAACTGTTTCTATCAAGGGGATACCAAGCCTGTCCGTAGTGTAAATTCTCTCATGCATGAAATCTGATACTTCCCGGCAGGCATCTTCTTCTATACTTAGTTGAAGGATTTTGATATTTTTGTTTTTAATAGGTATTACACCGTCAATTCCAATAATTGCAGTTCTTTGAAAACCTGTTGGTATGCTTCCATCGAGGTATTGTTTTCTTGTAATATGAAGTTCTCCAACAATGCTGGTTTTTAAAAGCAGTGCAATTTCCAGAGCAATTTTAAGAGCTTCTCTATTTATCGGGAAAGGTGGAGTGTCATCAATCTCATAAGTACATGTCGTTTGATTTTTGATTCTATATGTAATGTTCTTTTTTGTTTTAAATTCCATAAGCGCAGTTCCGTCATATTCACCAAGTTCACTGAGAGTTGGGCGCATATGTCTTATGACTTCTGCATCATAATCTTTTTTGTCATGATATATTCCTGCAGGACATCGGCAGAAAAGTTTTTTATCTGTTTTGATCTGTTGATGGACTTCAAGACCACACTTGAAACCGAGATTATGATAGTCCTCATCAACAGCATTTTCAAGGTTTATATAGCCTGCAAGTTCCCTTGTTTTTTTATAATTGTCTTCAAAATTATAGTAATATTTATTCATGATGTTTACCTTTTTAACATAAAAGCAGGAGTTGTTACAATTAAAAATTTTCTAAATTTAATATGATTTATTTTTTAAAAATTGAAAATAAATTCAATTTATGATATTCTGGGATATTTTAAACTATGTATATGTATTAATATTTACATGAGGTGAAAAATGAGAAAATTATGCATTTTTACTTTAATTTTTTTGCTGATGACCATATTCATTTATTCGTCATATCAGGGTGTAAATAACGATCTGAAGATGAACACTTTTGGTGGTGTTTGTATTCCGGGACTCGGTTGTTTTTCAGGGTTGGAAGGTTATTTCACAGGAATTGGCACTGCATGGTTCAATCCTGGTTTTCTCTACAGCTATCACTCAATCCTTGAGAAAAATGCTGTTGGTTTTGAATTTGTTGAAAGATTTCCGCGAACGGACAGATGGGTTTATGTACACCACAGTGTAGGTAAAAATTATATAGGCGTAGCTTTGAACAGGACACCATATAAAGGTTTTCTGCCATTTGATACAACTTATTTCCATCCGAGAGGTGAACAGATACAAACTTTGATTGTGCATTTAAGAGATTCGTTAACTGCTCCATCATATCTTATCGATCTTCTATGGGCAACATCTGGATTTGGGGGAGGAGTAGGTTTTAATCTTCATGCAGCGACAAGGGGATCAGATCATCAATATACAAATTTATTTGAATCTGCAATCAAACTGAATGAAGATATTTACTCCTTTGGAGGAAAGGTTGGTTTGGATAATAAAAATATCTTTACGGTTCTCGCTTTTGATTACATGTCTTCAAGTAATAAATATGAACTTACTGACACATTTAATAATACCGATAATGTTAATTTTAATTTTTCAACCTGGCAGGTTATGGGTGATTTTAAATATAAAATTTGGATCGATGATTTCAAATACATAACATTCCCTCATATCTCTCTCAATGTGCAGACTGGAAAAGAGGAATTTATGATAACAGAGAACTCGGGGATATCTTTTAATCCTGACAACTCCAAACAGTCGTACTCTATGTCAATTGGATCGGGTATCGACAGAATTAATATACTTCAGTCCTTAAGTGTTGGGCTTGACCTTTCATTTACAAAAACCACTGAAGAATATAATGTCGATACAATGGTTGTCCTTGCAAATGGTGATAGTATCGTTGTAACAATGCCCGGGAGAGCTGAAGTTCAGGATATTTCATTCCCTTCGATATTCATAGCTACAAAATGCAGAATATGGAAATGGTTTGCTGCAAATAGTTCAATATCCTATATTGTAACTTATTCAACTAAAAATATAGATGAACCGACACTTCTCTGGGTAAATCCAAATGATCCTCCAAATGTAGTTACACATGAAAAAAATCTCAAGGATATAACATCCGAAATTACATTTGATATTGGAGCTGAAATTAATGTTACTGATGCAATAATTGTTGAAGTTAAATTCACAGACAGAATATTCTACAATTCTCCTTATATGCTTTCAGGTGCAAGTACAATTGCATATATTACTAATATTTCTGCGAGGTATGAGTTCTAAGCCCAGCACCTCACCACCCAATATAAGAGTTTTTGCCACGGAAAAACACGGAAAAAACACTGATAATATAAGAAATGATGAAATCTTTTTACTGCGTAAAAATCTCTCATCAACTTAAACACAAAGCCCAGCCCCACAAAGAAAAGAACCGAACACCGAACAAGGAACAACGATTTAAGATTTTTGAAGTTTAATTCAAAGTTCTAAAATAGATCAAAATTCGTTAATACCTTCCTCTCTGAAAAAATTCTTTGTTTTTGAGGAGAATATTGCGTAGCAATACACACGGAGTGTGAGATAGTAAACTGAACTTTAGTTCAGGTCATCAATGTTCCTTGTTCTTAAATCAATAAGCAGATTATCAAACAACATAAATGAATCAAGTTTAAAAAAATGAGAAAAAGAAGGGTGAGATCACTCCTCTTATTAATCACTGTTCTGCAAGGAGAGAGGTGGGTGTTATGATAAATGCAGAACAGTGATTATTTCATTTTTACAAAGGTTTTTGATTCTTCATATCCCTGGGCAGACATCTCAATCCTGTACATGCCTGCAGCTACTTCAACACCATCGTCATTCCTTCCGTCCCAGGTAAGTTCATGTGAGCCTGTTGAAAAAGACCTGCCTGAAGCGATTATTCTTACAGCTCGTCCTGCCATATCATAGATAGTAATCGATGCTGTTGTATTATTTTCAAAACTCATTGGGATGTAAGCTATGTTAATAAATGGATTAGGATAAATGTTGTTAAGTGAAAAAATACTTGGTCCGGCAGATAGATTACCTTCTTCTACACCGACAAGATCTAATTGGGCATGTGAACTCTGGTAAATATTTTTTCCCGGTAAAACCCCAGATTGAAGCCAGACTACAATACTTAGCTTACTGTAATCATAATGCCACCATGTAGAATCCAATTGAAAGTCCAGGTTCAATGTCGCTGTATCTGGGAAAATACTATCAAAAGATACGGGCCAACCGCCTGAATATGGGAAAAGATCCCTCATCGGTTGATGAAATCCAGAAAAATAGCCCCATCCATAAGGTACTTCATCTGATATTGTTGCGGTAAAAAGATAGTATACTGCAAGACCCGGGTCCTGTTCAGCAATTACATAAACATTTAAAGTTCCAGCTAAAGTTACAGGGTCAAAATCAGCATTAAATAAAATTTCAACATAACATGGTTGAGACATAGCTTGATTGAAAGTATTTATTAATCCTGTACCGGTAGGGGGATAAGGTACTGCATATTCTCCATCAATTCTACAATGGGGAACAGAGTTAATTCCATAATAATACCTTCTTGCATTATTGTCAGCCTGATTATCACTGTAAAAAGGGTCTGAACCGGGCCAGCTCATATGATACCTTATTGCAGTGATACTATCGGAATAAGAATTAAGGAATGCATTAATAGTTGGCTCATGGGTTAAACATGGTCCACAATTTGCATTTGTAAAATTTTCAAAAAGGGGCTTTCTTACAGCAGAAAAAACTGAAGTTGATAAAACAATAATTAGTATGAGATATATATATATTTTCATTGAAATAAATCCCCCTTATATATTTATTTTCTTAATGTATAATATTATAATACATTTAATAATAAAGTAATATAATACAAGGATTAGTTTAAAAATCAACAATAAATTATTTTCATTAATATATTTAATAGAAACTAAATAATTATCACATTTATAAAATATTTATAATTTCACAATAAATTTAGCTTCAACTAAATCATTACTTATTATTTCTATTCTATACAAACCAGGTGTTACAATATCTCCATTATTGTTTTTTCCATCCCAGGTTATTTCATGGCTACCTGGTAAAAATTCTTTATCAATTACTAAATTTCTAACTTCTCTTCCTGAAATATCAAAAATTGTTATTGAAGCATTAAGTGAATTTTCCAACATCAGGGGTATGTACATTACAGAAGAAAAGGGATTGGGAAAAAAATTCCCAATTTTAAAAACTGATGGAGTCTGCACAGGGACATT
>CBDUTX010000059.1:0-9345 GCA_965370235.1 uncultured Desulfuromonadaceae bacterium
ATGAAACAAATAAACTTGACAGGAAAACTGCTTCACCTCTGACAGAAATAGTTTTTGAAGATTTAAAAGTTCTGACAACCTCAAAAGGAGTAAAAAACCAACTTGATGTTATAAAAGAATTTTTTATATCAAATATCTCTGTTTGGAAAAATCTCATACAATCGGACTCATCAAAAGATGAATGGGCAGTTGAAAAGAAAAATTTACAAAATAAAATGAGAATTTTCCTTGCAGTCAATAATTCTAAACTGAAGAGAAGACCCATCATAATAGAAAATTTTCCAACTGAAAAAAATCTTTTCGGTTCTGTTGATATATCAAATGACAGTGCATTAAATCATCTTAATGTTAAATCCGGAAGTCTTTTAAAAGCTCATAAAGGATATATAGTCATCGATGCAATTGAACTTCTTCAGGAAAATGATTCATGGCAGAGGTTAAAAAGAACATTAAAAACCGGGAGACTTGAAATCTCTCCAATTGCAACCCAATATTCAACAAGTGGATATTTAAGACCTGATCCCGTAGAAATTGATGTCAAGGTTATCTTAATTGGAAAAGAAGAACTGTATTCAGCAATGTACTTAAAAGATCCTGAATTTTCAAAAATATTCAAGATAAAAGCCAATTTTGAACATAAAATGCTTTTAAGTAAAAAAAATTTAAATAAATATGCAAGTTTTATTGCCCTGATAACACAGAGAGATAATTTACTGCCTTTTTCAAGAAATGCTGTCAAAGTTATATGTGAATATGCATATAGACTTGCAGGAGGAAGAAAATTTCTTAGTACAAAATTCGGAAAGATATCAGACCTTATAAAGGAAAGTAATTACTGGGAAGTTAACACAAATCCAAAAGCTAAATTTGTGTCGGACATATCTGTTAAAAAAGCAATATTGAAAAAGAGAGAAAGACATAATTCATTTGAGAAAGATATTTTTAAATTAATAGAAGATGGAATAATCAAAATTAATCTTTCAGGGGAAAAAATAGGACAAATAAACGGTCTGACTATTATTGAAGATGAAGAAAATTTAATGGGATTACCTGTTAGGATATCAGCTCAAACTTCTCCCGGTAAAAAAGGCGTGATAAGTATTGAAAGAGAATCAAACCTGTCAGGGGAAATACATACAAAAGGCATTTTAATAATTAACGGTTTTTTAAGAGGTAGATATTCATCCAAAAGTCCCTTGTCTCTTCAGGCAACTATATGTTTTGAACAGACATACTCGATGATTGATGGTGACAGTGCCACATGTGCTGAGATATGTGTTCTTCTGTCAAGTTTAACAAAAATACCTATTAAACAAAATTTTGCTATTACTGGTTCTGCTGATCAATACGGCAATGTACAGGCAGTTGGCGGAATAAATGAAAAAATCGAGGGATTTTATAAAATCTGTAAAATAAAGAATATTAAAAATGGTTCGGTGATAATCCCTGAAGATAATATAGTAAACTTACAACTCAATGATGATGTTATTGAGGATATAAAAAAATCCGAATTTTTTCTGTACTCTGCAAGTCACATAGATGAAATTCTACAACTTATCACAGATGTTCCTGTTATTAAGATTGATAAAAAGAAAAAAACAACTAAGATAAGAAATTTTAATACTGAAATAGAAAAATCACTGGAATTAATGTCCCGGACACTCGAGATAAAAACGAAGGAGAATAAATGTTAGATCAAAAATTCATTCGGGAAAATCCGAAAAAAATTAAAAAAGCAATTCAGGATAAAGGTGAATCGGTTGATTTTATTAAATTTCTAGATCTTGATAAAAAGCGTTTGGACATTCTGAAAAAACTGGAAGAAAAAAGAAGTGAACTGAACAGATCTTCAGAAAAATTAGCGAGGTTAAAAAAAGAGAATGAGGATATTTCCGAAATATACGGAAATTTAAAAATAATGTCAAAAGAAATAAAAAAAAATGAAGAAGAATACAGAACAATTTATACTCAATGGGAAAATCTATATCATTCAATCCCAAATTTTCCGGAAGATGATGTTCCAATAGGAAAAGGAGAAGATGATAATATAACTTCTAATGAATGTGGAGATATCGGATATACAAAAGAAGGTTATGATCATCACAAAATTGCAGATAAATTAGGTCTTTTGGACTTTGTTTCAGCAAGTAAAGTTTCTGCAAGTGCTTTTCCTCTTTACACAGGTCAGGCAGCAAGACTTGAATTAGCTCTGATAATGTACATGATGGAATTTCATGCAGATAGAGGTTATACTGAAATGTTACCTCCTTTCCTTGTAAACAGAAAAGCTATGTTCGGCACAGGGCAACTTCCCAAATTAGAGGATGATATGTATCTTATAGAAAAGGATGATCTCTTTTTGAATCCAACTGCCGAGGTTCCTGTGACAAATCTTTTTGCAAATTCCATTCTTGAAGAGGATAAACTTCCTTTGAAATACACTGCTTTTACAACATGTTTCAGAAGAGAAGCAGGTTCTTATGGACGTGAAACCAAAGGTCTTCAAAGAATGCACCAATTTAATAAAGTCGAGCTTGTTCACATAGAAAAACCTGAAAACGCCAGGAATAGTTTAGATCAGTTGCTTGATGAAGCTGAACAAATTTTGAAAAATCTGGATTTACCCTTTCGAACAAGATTACTATGTACCGGAGAGATGAGTTTTGCCAGTGCAATAACCTATGATCTGGAAGTATGGACATCAATTTCAAAAAAATTCCTTGAAGTTTCCTCTGTCAGTTATTTCAGAGATTTTCAGGCACGGAGGATCAATATCAAATATCGAAGACAGGGCGGTAAACCTGTGTTTGTTCATACTTTAAATGGAAGTGGTCTGGCAACTCCAAGAACAATGATTGCTATTTTTGAAAATTATCAGGATTCTGACGGTTCAATCATAATACCCGATGTTCTCAGAAAATATTTTAACGAGCAGAAAAAAATGGGTTCCCAGGAATGTAATACAAGGTAATTCATATTGAAAAAAACCATTCAAATCTTCCTTCACCTGCTCTATCTGGTAATTTTTATAAATTCCTGCAGTCACAGAAGTGAAATGGATTTGCATTTTATTAAAATTGAAAAAATAATTTTTTATGGAAATGATTCAATCTCATCGAATGAACTCAGTTCCATACTTTATTCCGGACAAGGTGATATATTTAGTCATTTCAGTCATAGCGAGAATATTAAAACAATAATAGAACATTACAGACAAAAAGGTTTTTTTGATACAAAGATAAAAAATCATTCGGATTCTACAACAACTTCAGGAATCATATTAACTTATACAATTGAGGAATGTCCCAGATCTCATATTAATTCCATAACCGTATTTGGTCCCGATATTAAGATTGATATGTCAATGTTCAGAGAATACCAGATTCTTCCCGGAAAACCTCTCGATCAGTATAATTTGTCCATGGTTTTATACTCACTTGCTTCAAAATACATCAATAAAGGATATTATAATACTGAAATTTATGACTCTTTAATACAAGACAGTTCAGATTCTCTACTCTATGATATCGTCATCGATATAGATGAAGGAGAGAAAATTTTTATACAGGCAATTGAAATACAGGGTAATGAAAATGTTAGAAGCAAAATTATCTACAGAGAAATTGAGTTTAAAGTTGGAGATCTTTTCTACCCGGCATTGATAGATATCACTAAAAGTCATCTTTACTATATGAATTTATTCTCCTATGTATCGATAAGACCACTATTTTCAAAAGTATATAAAGACAGTGTCAAAATCATCATAAAAGTTGAAGAATCAAAACCTTCATACATCATGGCTGGGATTGGTTACCAGTCCGATAATAAAGTCAGTTTAAATCTTTCATGGGGAAATAACAATCTATTCGGGAATGCACAGAAGATCAAAATAACAGGTTCTTACTTATTTGATTTTAAAGGAAATTATTCTCTTTTAGGAAAAACTTCCTATTATGAACCTTACTTTTTAAATACCGGTTTCATAGCCGGTCTGGATATATCAGGGGAAAAGCTTGGTGGTTCGGAACGAAGTGCAAGTTCAGCTGAAATTTTAGGGATTTTCGGAAGGAAAATATCAAAATTCGGAACAGTTTATCTTGGTTATAAATATCATCTCGCCTGGATCGATACATCATTTGTAGAACAGAGATTTGCTGAAAGTTATACTAATAGCATAATTCTCACTTATGAGTATGATTCCAGGGATACTCCTTTCGCTCCAACAAGAGGGTTTTACCAGAAATTTGGTTTTGAATCTGCCGGAGGACAGTTAAAAGGTGATAATGATTTCTACAGATATAGCTGGAATTGGGCAAGAATTCGCAATCCTGAAGGTTTAGGCGGATATCTATACTTAAAAGCATATTACACAAATCCATATGGTAAAAACAAATATAATGATATATCTCCCGATCAGAAACTTCACCTTGGAGGTGTTAATTCATTGAGAGGGTACAGAGAAAAATCTATAGGAGACCTCGATGAAATTGGTATTCACAGCGGAAATATCCTCTGTAGTTTTATGTCTGAAGTTCACTACAGATTCAATTTTATTTCACTCGGTGTATTTTTAGACGGAGGTGGTCTGTGGAATAATGACGAAGAGATTAGTCTGAATACAAATACAGGTTTGGGAATTGGTTTGGGATTTAGTTTTGAGACACCTGCTGGTCCTATAAGACTTGAATACGGACATTCCCTTTCTGATCCATATTCTAACAAGGGAATACTGCATTTTGCACTGGGATATCCTTTTTAGAAAACTGCCTTTTATCGGCTCTGACGGAAAATGGAGAAAATTCTTTCCCCGCTTGAGGATAGTCCTTTTCATTATTACTGTTCTTATCATCTACACTTCATATCTCGGTCTGACCGAAGACAGGATCTCCAATTTTATTTTAAAAGAACTTCAAACTCAACTTCATCAGAACTATGGAATTGAAATTAATTACTACCAGTCAACATTTATAATTCCCGATAGATTTATATTAAAAGAGCTGACTATGAGAACAGAGGACTCACTATATCTTCTCACCTGTGAAGAATGCAATATTGTTCTCAGTACAAGGAATCTACTTTCCGGTTTTAGAATTGATAAAATACTACTGACAAATGCTGTCGTATATATAACACACAGATCAGATGGTTCTTTGAATTGGGATTTAACAACAGATGAGGATTCGGAACCTGAAGAAAACATAAAAATAAAAATACCTGATTTTTTCATCAGAAAACTTGAAATCATTGAATCTGAAGTGATTATAGATAATTACAGGATATCTAATATAAACTCTGATATCAGTATGCTCTCGGCATCAGGTAAAGTTAATATTGAAATTTTCAAACTGATCTTCTTTCTCGATGAACAAAATCTCATTCTTGAATCGAGTGGAAAAATTCTTTTCAAAAACAATCTGTCCGGAGAAGCTTCACTCAATATTTCTTCTTATAAATCTAAAATTGTAACTGATATCACATATGATCTGTCATCTTTAGAATTTAACTTCGATACAGAAAATATGAATCTGGAAATTTCAGATATTCTGCACAACAGTTCGGGTAATTTATTCTTCAATGGCTTTGTACAATTGAATTTGGCAAATGGACTAAATTATTCGGGTGATCTGAATATTTCTGGATTTAATTTAGAATATCAAGATTTTAATATTGATTCCCTTCAATCTCATTTAACCTGTTTCGATAAAATACTGACAGCTGACTTAACACATGTTTCATGCGGGAACGGTAATATAACAGGTCAATTGAAATATAATATTAATAACGATTCACTTTTCTACTCTCTACAGATCGAAAAAATAAATCCTAATATATACTATGGAAAATTAAACACTAAAATTACATCTGTAACAGGGCAACTGAATGGTTATATACAATCTGTCAGTGAAATATCCGAAATTACAGCATATTCTGATTTCTCCTTGAATTTTGCAAGTTATGATTATAAGGATAACAGGATTTTCGGACAATTAAATTATTCAAGTATCGATGATTCACTTGATTATTTTGTAAATATCGAAAATTTATATATAAATATTTTTATAGATGGTCTCAAAAGTAACAATGTACGGGGTAATATCAGGGGCTTTGCAACCGGATTTTTTGATGATCTAATAATCGACAATAATTTCCATCTCTCCTTACTTCAAAATGCAGCAGTTTCAGGTTACATGAATTACAATTTTTCTACCGATTCTCTTAACTACAATACAAAAATAACAAACCTGGATCCCGGATTTTTTACCCCAGAGTTGGAGAACTATCAGTTATTGTTGAATGGAGACTTAAACGGCTGGGTTTCCTCACTGAAAAATAATAATTTCCTCAGAATGTATTTTTCCGGTGATTTTGATAATTCTGAGATATTCAATGCTTCGTTTAGAAGTATTTCGGGTTCTTTTTTGCTCTCCGGAAGAGATATCAAAATTAATATCTCTGCCTTATCAAATTCAATTGGCAATATTAATGCTAATATTTCATTAAAAGGAAAAAGTATAGTTTGTGCCCAAGGAGATTTTGAAAATTTTAATTTTGACTGGATAACTGAATACGGTTTTTACAGGCATAATATCTCCGGTTATGCCACAGGAAATTTTTCTCTGTTAAATGATGGTTTAGATATGAACATTGTTTTTGATAACATCACTTTTGATGATTTTAAAGCTGACAGAATATCATTGAAAACCGATAACGTCTCTTTGAACTACTTAACCGGAGACCTGCTTGAACTTGAAATTTTCAATCTGTCAAAAGGAAACTTTATTATTAATTCTGTCAAACTAAACGGATATGGCTCAGACAATTTCTGGTGTGGAAATCTAAATTTAAATAATACAGATAACAACATTTTTTCCTCATTAAAATTTTTTCCCGGATCATTACAGCTTGTAGTGGATTCACTTCTATGGGATGGAAGTTTTGGAACAATATCCAATACAGCACCTGTTGAGATGACTTTTAAAAAAGGTCTTCAAATCGATACATTAATACTTGATGGTTCGAGTGGAATGGAAATATCAGCTTATCTTTCATTGACTGATGACAGCCTGGATGCATTTATAGAAATTGATTCTTTTGATCTTGAAATATTCGAAGCAACCTTCTACCAAGATCAGAATATTAATGGTGTACTATCACTGAGGATCGATATTTCAGGATCAATATCCGAACCGGAAGCAAAAATATCCATGAGAACAGGATATTGTTATTTTGAGCCTTTTTTTGTAGACAGTATCAACTTCAATGCTGATCTATGCAGAGAATGGATAAATATAAATAAATTTCAAATAGGCACAAATGGTAAAATATCAGATATTACAGGAATAATACCATTTAACAGTGAAGACTCTATTGATTTAGATTTGAATTTTAATGATATTGGCTTATGGCCTCTTATATTTATATCGGATATTATATCTCCGATAGATGGAACATTGGACGGGAATTTACATGTAGGTGGGAATTTTGATGATATCAGGATCAACGGAAATGCTAAACTTTCTGATGCCAGTATATATGTGATAATACTCGAACAAATAGTTAATGATATATCAGGTTCTCTGTACTTCTTTGAAGACTCACTGAGCTTATCCTTATCCGGAGTTAATTCCGGGGGTGAGATTGAATTTTCAGGTTATATGTTATTTTTCAAAGGCTTTACAGAATTTCAATCCCATTTCAAAGCACTGTTTGAAAATATCACCATGTCCGGAATTGATGGTGTTCTGGCGGATATTACAGGTAATATTGATATTGACATCGATACTATGAATGTTATTGATATTACCGGAGATGTAAAAATAAATCAGGCTCATCTAAGTGTTCCATCAGAAACCCAGCAATCGCAGACTGATATAATATTACCTAATATGGATATCAGAATTGATGGTTCTGAGGGAGAGATCTGGTTCACAAGTGATTTTGCAGAAGCTAATCTTATCGGTAATCTTCATATCAGCTCATTTAACAATTTACTCGAAACAAAAGGAGAATTGAGTGTAATCAGGGGAAATATCTACTATCTCGACAGAACTTTCAGGATTATAGAAGGAAAACTTTTTATTTTATCTTCAGGTAATAAAATAAACGGTGTAATAGAGATCAAAGGAGAGACTACCATAAGATACAACATCCCATCAGATGAAAGCTCTCCCGAAAGAAATACAGTGAAGATCTATATTGAAATAAAGGGAGAAATATATGCTCCGGAATTCATCCTGTCTTCAGATCCAAAAATGTCTCAACAGGATATAGCTTCTCTTCTAACTTTTAACACAACATTCAGCAACATCGCCTCTATTTCAACTGTTGCTTCGGCAGTTCCTGACAGAGCACTTAATTACCTCCTGAGAACACAGATATTTTCAAAATTGGAACGGTCGATAGGACTTGATATCATTAATATTGAAACTGAATTCGGACCTACAAATAGTGCAAAATTGACCCTGGGAAAATATCTTACGAATTCATTTTATGTAGAATATAGAAAAGATGTTCTTAACAACACAAATTCCGAAATAAGCCTTCAGTACAATATCTGGAAAAATGCATCATTTATTCTTGAGAGAGAACAGGAAAGTATTTTCGGTTTAGGATTTAAACTTATCTGGAGATATTAAACAATGATCAATGCCCTAAATCAATGAACAATGAGCAATGAATAATAATCAATGCCCTCCCCCACACAATGTCTCACCACTGAGAGCACAGAGCCCAACCCAACACCAAAAAAGATTTTTTGCCACTGATAAACACGGTAATACACAGATAGTATAAGAAATCATAAAACAACAAAATATGTAGGGACAGGTCGTGACCTGTCCGAAGAAAAAATATGATTATAGATTTAAGAATATAACTTCCTAATAAACGTATTACGTTTAATGGGAATATATATTAAATTTAATTTCATTTATCACTTAAATTACTCCCATTTATAATAATATAATAAATTATAAGGATTTTATCAACTTTATTTGCGTTATCACAAGAAATTACTGAAAAATTCATAAAAACAATTAATAATTGAAAATTATTCAGATCAAACAATTAAAATCTATATGTCCGTACTTAATATTTTCCTTCGATATGTTGAAAAGTTATATATAGATAAAATAATAGATATTTAACCGCTGTTATGTGAAGTGCAATTCATTTCTTATATCATCTTATTATCTGATAAAGCTGAAATTCACTTACCATTGCATGAAAATATAGCTGGTTTTTTTCTTGATTAAATCGTATTAAAAACCTTTCTGTCTGATTGTTAAATCTGCAAGTTGCTAAAACATCGTGATCTTTCAAGCTATCAATGCTTGCATCGGGATT
>CBDUTX010000060.1:0-9313 GCA_965370235.1 uncultured Desulfuromonadaceae bacterium
AAATCTTAAATAACATCAATGATGTATCAATTTTATTGTAAAATTCAGGAATTCTTTTTATATCTTCTTTTAATTCCTTAAAATATTTTTTAAAAGAATTTTTATTGCCCATTTTTCCTTCATAATAAGTTGTTATCAATTTATAAGACTGTATGACATTAACCGGACTTGTATCTTCAATATCCTGATAGAGTGTTTTTATCTCGTTTATAAAATTTTTTACTTCCTTCTTTTTTCCTATTTCAATACATCTATATATCAAATCGTACAGACAGTAGAATTCATTCTGCCTGCTTTTTACTTTTTTAAATATATTTCTCGATTTTTTCATATAATCTATGGATTTTTCATGATTTCTTTTGTTGAATTCTATATCTGAAAGACCAATATTATAATATCCTTCACCGAGAGTATTGTGTATTTGTATGTTCAATTTGTGATATCTGTTGTACCATTTTTTTGCTTCCCTGTTCAGTCCGAAATCAAGATAATATGAACCGATGTTAAAAGAGGAAATTGCCTGACCCAATTTATAACCGGTTTGTTTTTCAATTTCATAAGATTTTCTGTGTGATTGAATGGATTTTTCAATATCTCCGAGGTCATCGTAAATAATTCCGATATTATTGTAATTTGTTGACAGAGAAAGAATAAAATTATTTTTAACTGCAATTTTCTCTACATCGAGTCTTAACTGTAGAGCTTCATTTATTTTGCCTGTTTCATGGAGAAGATCGGATAGTTGACTTTTATGAAACATTATCTCCTGTTCGTTTTTATTATCTATGAATACTTCGGCTTTTTTTAAATCTTTGAATGATTTTGAAATATTTCCAACAAGGTAATTTAAAGAAGATTGAATGTTTAATATATCGAGTATTAGTTTTCTTTCCTTTTCAGAGTATTTATTCAAATTTAAAAATTTCAATGCCTTGACGATACAAATCTCAGCTTCACTGTACTTACTGAAGGATATATAAAATTCAGCAAGTCTATAATTTACTGTTGCTTTTTGTAATTTTATATTTGTAAATTTTTCTGCTGCTTTTAGATGCAGCAGAGCTTTTTGATGATCCCCAATATTGATATAGATGTTCCCTGCAAGTAAATTATACTTGTATTTTTTGTTTTTATTTATCTTCAAAGAATTATCTTGTACTATCTGAAAAAGTCTTTCTATTGATATTTTTGCGACTTCAAATGAATACTTATTCATCTCATCCTGTGAAATTAAATAGTAATATTTTATGGATTCTTCCCACAATTCAGCTTTATCTGCATGGTAAGCAAGCAATGAATAAATGGAAAGATTGTTTTTGTACCTGGTTTTGCACCATTGAAATATTTTCTTATGTATTCCTTTACGGATTATCTTCAGCTGATAATTATAGATAGTTTCTCTGATCATAAGATGTTTGAAAATATATTCGTTGAGAATTTCATCGAATGAAGATTTACCGGCATACTTGATAAAACCATATTTCTCTATTCTATTTAAAATATCAGATTTGCAGTTCTCTGTAATATCATAAATCATCTTGTCCCAGAAATTTACACCGTTTACAGAAGCAGTTTCGAGAAAATTTCTCTCATCAAGTTCAAGCATATCAAATCTGCTCATTATAATTTCTTTCAGAGTTTTTGGAATATTAAAATCATAACTATCTTTTCCAATCCACTTACCTTTTTCTTCCCAGATTACTCCTTTTGCAAATAACATTTTGATAACTTCTTCAAGGTAAAAAGGATTTCCCTCGCTGTAATTGATGATGAGGTTTTTTAGTTTTTTTGGTATATTCTCAATTTTTAAAATGAATTTTATCAAATCTTTACTTTCGGAAAGTGATAAAGGTTGCAAATCCAGAAGAAGAAATGATTTTTTTTTGACCAGAGCAGCTAAAAATTTTTTTGTCGAAGGAAATGAAGGCAATGTTCTTGTGATAAAAACAATGAATAAATTCTTATCTTTTAAATCTTCTAACATTTCTTCAAGGAAACTTATAAGAGGAGGAAAAGACCAGTGCAGATCTTCGATAACAATACAATATGATTTGTCTTTTTTTTTCAGCCTATATTTAATAAGATGATTTATACATGAGAAAAGCAGATTTTTTTTGTTTTCTTCAATATCGGTATTTTCAAACTTGAAAATAAAATTTAAAATTTCTTTAACTGAAAATTCCGGATGAGGTAATTTGAAAGATGAAAATATTTTATGTAACTCCTCCGATGTTTTATTAAAATTTTGATTTTCATTTTCATCAAACAATATATTTTTTACCAGGTCACGTAATGTCCAATAACTATCGATGCCATAAGGAAGGCATCTCGTCTTGATAATTATAGTTTTCTTCTCAATCATATTTCTATATTCTTCAAAAAAACGGGTTTTACCTATTCCAGGTTCACCTTTTATCAGAATTCCCCTGAGAGTTTTTTTCTTATTACAGAAGTGATCATTTATCATCTGAAATTCTTTTTTTCTTCCAACAAAGGGTAGAGTAATCCATTGAATTCCTCTCTGTTTCAGCCTTTTTGTCCGCCTGTCTATTAATTTGTAAAGAGTAATAGGATGTGTTTTCCCTTTTAATTTAACTTTTTGAAGCTTCTCAAAGTGAAAAGCATGCTTTGTGGATTTATAAACTTTGTCAGAAAGATAAATTTCACCGGTAGGACAGATGCTTTCTATTCTGCTTGTAACATTAATAGGATCACCGATTGTTGAAAAGGCATGATAATTAATTACAGAAATATCACCGCAGAAAACTTCACCTGAATGAATACCGATATGGAACTGCAGTTTGAATCCAAGCTGATCAGAAATAATAGGAGAAAGTTTTCTAATTTCTATTGCAGTATTAAGAGCTCTTTCCCCTTGTTTCTCAATGGCTTTTGGAATTCCAAAAAGTGCTAAGACAGAATCACCAATCAGTTGATGAAAAGTCCCTCCATACCTGTTAATAATTTGACAAACTGCCTGGAAGATATTTTCAAGTATAATCTTTACTTCTTCAGGATCGGATTTTTCGGCAAAAGGAGTAAAATTTGAAATATCGATGAACATAAATGTTCCATCTCTTCTCGAGGCAATTTCCGGGTGTAATTTTCTACCACATTGTCCGCAGTAAATAGATAGCTCAGAATTGTCAAAATTACAGACTGAACATTTCATAATATATTTTATATTATATTTTTAATACTGTCTTTTTATTATTGATAATTTTTTGAAAAAGTATACAAAATATTTTAAAACCTGAATTCAGCAAATGCACTCAAACCGACATTCCTTATTTTTCTTCCTGTCTGTCTGTCTTCATTCAGTGAATAATTAGCATTTATACCTCCGACTACATTTTGTGAAAAATTATAGGAGGTAGTTGGAATAATGCTGTAATTTGAACGGTATGAGATATTTTCTCCTGAAGTTCTGTAGTACTCTCTTGTTAGATTCAGTCTATATGCCAGTGATAATGTCAGAAGGCTTGTAAATCTTATACGGTTTCCTAAGAGAGGAAGACCTCCGGGAGCAGAAAAAGTATAACTGACAATTGCCGAGTAATTATTGTTCTCCTGTCTTGTCAGTGTTGTAATTGCTCCTCTGTTGTCAATGTCAGAAAGAGATCTTGTCATTGAGAAATTTGTATTTAATCCATTTTTCCAGCGTATCTGAACTGAAAGAAGAGGAGAAAGATCATAATTTGAAGTCTTTCTCGTCGGATCTTCTCCCTCAGGACCTGTATAGGTAAGTGTGTGAGAAAAACCTGAGCTTATATTACTGGTTTCAATTGCAGGTATTTTGATCAATCTCTGTAAGTGTTGAAAAGTAAATGTTAGCCTTGGCCAGGTCATTGTAAGATTAACAGTTTTATTCCCGACATTCCCACCTATGCTTTTTGCCCAGGAATAGTTTACTCCCATACTGAAATTTGTGAGATTTATTCCCGATCCGCCGGTAACATTATAAGTAACACTCTTGTAGTCATTAGGTGAAACCTGTTTTTCAGTTTCCTCTTCATCGATCCCTTCAGTCAAGCCAAGTTGGTATATCCAGTCCGGTCTGTTGATCAATCTGTAAAATCTTGTCACCCTTGTCCTTGATATAGTGAAGCTCAGAGGAGTAATTTTTCTCCCGAGATTACTTAGATTCAAAAGAATCCATTGAGGACTCCCGATGACTGCAGAGGAGTCCCTGCTCTCATCTCTTATTTTACCAATCCATTGGAAGGGTTGTACAAAACTTAAAGTTGTAGAAAATGAGATAGTATTCGTATTGCTGACGTTTTTTATTTCTGTAGAATCAGCAGTAGTTTGCAGTTCCGATCTGCTGTCTTCGACATAATATGTTTCATATAAAAGAGTAGGTCTGATAAATTGAAGAGGTATTGGTGTATATCTTGTTGATACCCTCTGGGATCTCAATACTTCTTTTCCTAATATGTAAGAGGATTCTTCAAGATCTCTATTCCTTGAAAATGTATAGGTAGAGGAAAGAGGTTTTAAAAGATTGTAGCTGACAGAGTATGTATTTGTTAAATACCTCTGAATATAATTTGAAAGAAGAATTCCTGAAGTATCGGGTATTAAATGTGATCTAACCTGAGTTGAAGTATAGGAAGAAGAAAAGGACAGATTGCGCGGGAAAGTACCGATTTCCTGTCCTGCAAATTTTATAGTAGGAATTGAAGGAGCATATCCCCATGAAAGAAATGCAGTCTGAGTCCAGTTGGAATCTGCTCTGTTATAAGTTAAGGAGTTTGTATTTGACCAATTAAAAGATGCTCTTACTTTGTCAAGAGTAATTACTAAAATTTTATTTACCGAAGGAGTAGCTTTAAAGAAATTTACCGCAATTGTTCTTGTATTAGATCTTGAAGATTGATCTTCCGCTTCCTCGGGATTCAATCTAATATCAGAACCGGGATAGAATTTTGGTTCACTTCTTGAGTTTGAATATGATCCTGTCACAGGAATATTTATCCCCCATCTCGATGGAAAGAATTTTCCGGATTGAAATGTTCCTGAAAAGACGTAATTAGTTGTGTTTGATCCTCTTCCTCTCTCTTCTGTTATTCTCTGGTAATCAGCATCGCTGTATGATGCCGTGGCATTTAATGTCAGGATATCACCAAATACTGCACCAATAGATACATTCCCTGATAATCCTCTGTTCCTGTAAGGGGAAATCAGTCTCAGATCATTTATCCAGAGTTCAGTGCTGTCCAAATAACTACCCTCTACATCATCAACCATTCCGAGAGTTAACCTGTTCACTTTTGTCAGAGAAGGAGTAGAGGATCCATACGTTTTTATGTAGTAATTACCGTCGGACCAGATTCCTGTTGTATCTCCTTCAATTGATTTTTTAAGATCGATGAATTTTAAAAATTCTATGTCGATTTCCTGCCAGCCGTCCGGAATCCTTACTCTGTATTCATAATAAGTCAGAGTATCTCCGCCGATCCGCAGGAAGGCATATCCGTCATCTCCGTTACCATGAAGCCAGAATTTCATTCTCTTATATCTGTTGTAGTCCTCATAAAGAGTTGTGTAGTAATAACAGCTTGCTACTCTGTTATGTGCGAGGTTTTTAACGAGAAGTACAAGTGAACCTTCTTTTTTTATATTTCCGAGGTCATCCCTGCCAGGATCGACAGGAGGATAGTAATCGGGATTTTCAAAATTGTTTTTATTTGTTACCTCAAAGTACTCACCGGGATACGGACGTGAGAAAGTGTCAATGGAAAACACTTCATTTCTTCTCCATCTGTTTCCTGTAATGGCTATGCTGCCAAATACAACCGAGTCTTCACTGTTGAATCCTTCTATCCACAGTCTTGAATAACGCATTCTTGTCCAGTCGGGATTACCGGTATAAACTCCTGCGGAGCTGTCCTGAAGAGGTATCTTGTAAAGCCGCCAGCCATTTCCTCTGTCAATCTCAAGAAACTGGGACCCTCCGGGCTGTATTGTATATTCAATAAAATCATTTGATGTGTTCAGTATACCATCATTGTTGAGATCTTCTGTGTCGAGACGGTCATTGTTCTCTGTTCCCTTTAAATTCCTGTAAGTCGAAGGCTGGACATTGGAGGGATAGTCATCATTCCATTCATCTCCATGAACATGATTTGCATCTAATCCAGCAATATTATCCAGACCGACATCTTCATTTTGTTCTAATATACCATTGCTATTTAAATCTTCGGTATTAAGTTTGTTGTTGTAACCAGCGATGGTATCGTTGTTTCCGGTTCTTCTTGCTATGTCTTCGGGTATATTGTATCCAAGATCAAAATGAACACTACCTCTGTCACCGTATACCCATATCTCGAGAAACCTGAATTCGGAGAAGTCCATTCCAGTCGTTGAAAAACACTGCTGAACACTTACATAGGAATTCGGATCATCGTTCTGTGGATCTATTACAAAACTCATGACCTGAATATTGTCATCTCTCTCATTTTCAGGAAGGTTTGGATTAAGGTCGCCTTTTCTGAACCAGTCATTTGGGCTGTACCAGTAAATCATTCCAAGATCAGAGGTATCCTTTGTATCAGGAACACTGCCAAAATGCCAGTTAGTTCTGTTAGTTCCGAGATTGAAGGACATCTTATTTCCTTCCATGTCGTCAAGGTAAACAAAACCTTTTGTATTCGGATTCGGCATCGATGTAGCAACAGCCCCTCTTATTGTCAGAAGAGAAGGAACGGCAGTTGATATAAATGGGAGTATATCCATTGCTTTTGTCATGAATCCGGGTCTGAAAGTAAGGTTTAAGTCCATCGCACCCATAGTTATATTTCTCGGTTCACGTCCAAGTTGAGGGTGTTCGTCCTTTGTTCCCACTGTTCTGTACATTCCTGTAGCTCCGACAGAGAGAGCAGGTGATATTTCGTAATCAAGTCTGACTCCGAGAAGTGATTTGTCTGCAAGACTGAAAAAAGGAGCGTACTGAAAATCAATTTTAACAACAGCATTGGGGTCATTGACCTTATCTGTTATAAAAGTGATAAGACCGATATTATAGTCAATTGTGTAGTCGACATTCCTTGTAAGTCTTTCTCCGTTTACGGTAACGACCTCGGAACCTTCGAGTATATTTATAGCACCAAGTGAGAAAACATTTCTGACACCTTTGTATTCCATTATCAGTTTGTACTTTCTTCCTGCTGTAGTTACTGTTGTATCATATATGATCGAGTCAGGATCGAGAAGGACTGTGTTTTCAAATGGGAAAGTATCTGGGAAGGTAAAATAACCTTTGTCAAACTGAACATAACCTTCTTCTAAATCAATTAATCCGTTTTCATTTTCATCAAGACCTAACAGATGAAGAAAAGTTATTCCTCCCTGTGTCTCTTCATCATCCCCTGATCCTATGGCAGTCTTAAATATTCTCAGTGTAAATGAACCGGGAACTATAGCAGTTGACTGTAAGGAATATCTGTTTCTAAGCTGAATATCCCATGTTGGAAAGTATGTCTTTTCGTTCTGAGGATTTAGAACTTTGATATCGATCGTATCGTTTATGCTGTAAGTATCTTTCCATGTACCTACAGTATCCACTCTGTATGGTGTGTGTAAAAAATCTCTTCTCTGAATTATATAGCATACACCAAGTTTGTAATATGAGTACAGAGGTGTTCTCAACTCAAGTATGTTATTTAAGTAATCATAGGAATAAAAATCACCTACTTCCTGAAGATCGAACCATCCTTGAGGAACAATCAGGGAATCTGTCGAAGGAACGTAGAAGTGTAAATTCCCAAAAAGTGCACCTGTCAGTAAATTGTTGTTTACATTATAATCATCGATCCAAACCCGCAGACCGAGTATCGAATCATCAGGACCAATACTTCCCGAATCACTTCCGGGTAATCCGAGCCAGTAATACTGTCTTCTGATGTAATCGGAATCATATATCATTATGGAATCTTGTGATGCCTGTCCTATAAAAGTTCTGCTCTCGGCTTTTCCTTCTTCCTTTGTTGCAATAGCAATTACATTGAGGTTTGCAAACTGAAGTTCAGATTTTATTCCGAATAAACCCATCTGAATCGGAGGCATACCTATCAACTCTGTTCCCGGAAGAGAAAGCTGTGTATGACCCATTTCGATTAGATGAACAACTTCATCATTTTCTCCTCTGTACTGCAGCCTTATCTTGTTTCTCAATTCAGCCTGAGCTTCACTGTTATGGTCGACAAATACATTTATCTTCTGACCTATGGTGCCCTGAAGGTTGACATTTAGCTGCTGTTCCATTTTCAGTTCAGGAAGGAAATTATTTTGACTGTACTCTGTTTGGATAATATTAAGATCTGTTGACTGACTTCCACCGAACTCGATTCTCTGACTTCCGCTTATCTTTAAATTACCTCCCTGCCCAATTATTCCTGCAATGGCAGTAGGCAGACGTATTGGAAGTTCTATGTCGGGGATTAAACCCTGATTTGCAATGGCAGCCTGTCTCTGAAGATAATCAATTGTGTATTGTGATAACTTGTTCTTAACCGTCTTGTAGTAGGAATATTCTCTGTAATCGGGGACATTTATAATCGATCTTATTCCAAGATAAATACTGTCGTAGTAGATCTCTTCAACGATAACTCCTCTGTCAGGCAGAATTACCTGCTCAATTCTTATTCTGGACATGTTATCGAGAATGTATTCATACATCATCGAAGCAACAGAAGATGTGTAAACAGAATCACTTTGTGAAAATAATACTGATGGAATAAAACAAGCAGTCAATACAATAATTAAGATGATTCTAATCTTCATATTCATCTTGAAATTTCCGCAAAAATTAATTGTCTTAAGGATAGAAATAAAAGATTTAAAGAAGTTGTCTGAAATATATTTATATACTCTAATTTTTTATCACGACCTTTTTTATTTTTTTCATGTATTTTCATTATCATCGAATGTTATGTTTTTGATATTGAAAAATGATAAAAATTTGAAATTATATTTTACACAGGAAGTGGGACAGACCCTGACACATTCTCCGCATAGATAGCAGTCAATAGATCTTGCTGCTATGGGTGCTTCGTCTTCAATAGGACATAAATTTGCACATTTACCGCAATGAATACAGCTTGAATCATCAACTTCAATTTTTAATAAGCTGAATTTATTGAAGAGGGTAAAAATAGTGCCAACAGGACAGACGAATCGGCAGAAGGGTCTTTTAACAAATATGGACATTAGAATAACACCAAGTAGAATAGCAAGTTTAATATTAAATAGAGAGAGAGCTAAAAGTCTCAGCTCACTGCTTGCCGTACCAAATAAAACCAGAGGGATACCG
>CBDUTX010000061.1:0-9269 GCA_965370235.1 uncultured Desulfuromonadaceae bacterium
ATTTCGGGAGGTATATTAGGTCTTCTTTACTTTCTTACAAAGTCATACATTCAAAGCAGAATTATATTTTCAGTATTTATTGTTCTTAATTTCTTTTATCTGCTTGTATCAAGATTCATACTATTAAAATTGAGAAAAAAAATATACCAGTTGAATATTATTCTCGTCACAGACGGGAAAAATGGCAAAAGAATTGAAAAACTGATAAAGGAAAATTTGAGCATTAATGTTAAGATCAAGGAGATAATTCCTCTTGA
The DNA here is from genome assembly GCA_965370235.1 of uncultured Desulfuromonadaceae bacterium. Lineage (GTDB taxonomy): Bacteria > SDB-A > SDB-A > SDB-A > SDB-A > CBDUTX01. The sequence goes on from CBDUTX010000061.1 coordinate 258, forward strand.
AAATGAAGATAAATTTACATTGAAGATTGAAAATATGATTAGAAATCTAGAAATTGACTGGGTAGTATATACTGTTAATGTTGAAAATTTTCAAAGATTGACCGATTCGATATATATCTGTGAGGAGATGGGAATTCCAGCTTCAATTATTATCAAACCTTTTTTCAATCCTTTAATATCCTGGTTCAAGCTTGAGGAATATTCAGGACAGCCCATGTTCACATATTATACAACTTCAGGAAGGATCTGGGCACTTCTCGTTAAAGATATAATCGACAGATCTCTATCGATCTTATCCCTTGTACTTTTTTCACCTTTTTTGCTATTGATTTCATTTTTAATAAAACTGACTTCAAGGGGTCAAGTTTGTTTCAGACAGAAAAGAGTTGGTTTAAACGGACGAATATTTACTATGTACAAATTCAGAACCATGAAAATTGGGAGTGAATACGAAATTGATAAAATTAAGACCGGAAACATTATGAACAGCATAGCTTTTAAGCATCCTAATGATCCGAGAGTAACTAAATTTGGAAAATTCCTCAGAAGATTCAGTCTCGATGAACTTCCTCAGATATTTAATATCTTAAAAGGTGAAATGAGTTTTGTCGGACCACGTCCACCCTTACCTGAAGAGGAAACCAAATATAAAAACTGGCAGAAAAGAAAACTTTCAATGAAACCCGGGCTCACATGTTTCTGGCAGATAAGCGGCAGAAGTGAAATAACTGATTTTGACAAATGGATTGAAATGGACCTTGATTATATTGACAACTGGTCATTATGGCTTGACTTGAAAATTCTTGCAAATACAATACCTGTAATCATCACCGGAAGAGGTGCATATTAATCAGGAGGAATAATGATATTTTTTTTACTTCATTTATTTTTAATACAGGCTTCAAGTGGTTGGATAAACTACACATCTCTGTCAAATGTAAATAATTTGAAAATATCCAACAATAAATTACTGATTATAACCGATGGCGGAGTATGTATTGATGAAGATACAAACTACAATATCATCAATAATTCCTATGGACTAATTGATAATGATGTCAGAGATGCCGTACTGGATACTTCAGGACACTTATATGCTGCCACAAAAAGCGGTTTATCCGTTTTCTCAGAAGATATGACTGAAAATCTCAATTTAACTTCTTATATTCAGGGAATTCCCTACGGAATTTTAAATACTGTGACCGTTAGAAATGATTCTCTATTGCTCGGTGGAAATGACGGTGGATGGTTCTGGGATACAAAGGGGGATCCGTTAAACTTTAATCCATCGGATGCGAGAAAATTTCTTTCAAATAACCTGATAAGAACTTTCAATTTAAAAGGGGATAGCTTATACATTGGAAGTGACAGAGAAGTTATTGTCATATACCTTCCAACACTGGATGATACCGGAAGTTATACTCATATTTCAGGTGGACTCGGTAGTACCGATACAGTCCACTCCATTGAGATCAGCAGAGATACTTTATGGATTGGAACCAATAATGGCGCAGCATATCTCTCGGCAGACAGTTTCATCTTCACTACAGGTGAATACTGTTATCAAGTTAAATCCATATCTGACACAGTCTATATGACCGCTTACGATAACAGCACTATCAGGCAATGGATTAATGGAAACTGGGTGATTGTAGGACCTAATTTAATTGCCAAACCCGTTTCAATTACAGAAGATTTTAATGGAAACATCCTCGTCGGAACTAAAAACCGCGGAAATTTTTCACTCTTACAAAATCAGTGGACATATTCAACTCCTCCAAGTTTATGGCAGGGAGGTGTTACCACAGCAGTTATGCTGCCCAACGGAACTCTCGGAGCTGTTCATGGTATTGCTTCAACTGCAGGAGATGCTGTTTCGATTAAGTACCCCGATGGGTCGTGGGAAATAATATACCCTTTGAACAATGGTGCATGGGGTACACCAAGATTCATACTTCCATACGAGGACACAGCTTTTGTCGTCGGTATATGGGGAGATCCCGGAGGACTTGCCTTTATATACCCAAATGATGATTCAATATATATTGAAAAAATCATGGCTCCAATTTCCCTTACATCACAACCGATCAGTTCCATGCATATTGACTGCGAACAAAATGTATGGTGTACAATATTCGACAATACCGCTCCTTACATCTTCTGCTACAGACCGAATATCTCTCATGACAGTGCATGGGTAAGTTATTTCAGCAATAATTTCATATACACCTATTCTATGTACAGGATAGTTGATGGAAGAATAGTTTTCGGTACTGCACATTTAAATTCAAATGGATTTGTCTGTATATTAAATCCTTCGGATTCGACAACCACCTCCCAATTGAGCGGATTGGCAGGTAATGATATAAATAGTATTGATGCAGGTGAAGGAGAAACAATATGGGTCGCATCAACCGGAGGTATAGATGCGATAAATACTTCATTGGATATATTGAGCACATTAACACTAACTTCAACATCCGGAGGACTTCTTGCTAATAGAATCCTTGCTGTTGAATATATTAAAGGTAACGGTCTCTGGGCAGTTTGTGAAATTTCCGGTGTTTCACACAGAAAAACTGACGGTTCATGGGAAAGTTTCAGTTCAACTAAGTATCTTGCAGGACAACCGATAACAGATAACAGAGGCGGTATTTACTATCAATCTGATTCCAATCTTATAATCATTCCGACACAAAATGGTATTTCCATCAGAAAAATCGAAGTAAAAGATAACATTGAAGCCGATAATGTAACTATTTATCCAAATCCATGGATAAATAACGGCTCCTTAAAAGTTATTTCAGATGGAAATGGAATTTTTTATATGTACTCTCTCGATGGAGTTTTGGTTCTTGAGAAAGATATTCCATTAAATGGTTTTCTGGAAATACAGCAAAATGAACTTCAAGGTTTTGGTTCCGGATTGTACTACATAGTTACAAAATCCGATGAATTTGTCAGAAAAGGAAGACTTGTCATTCTGAGATAGAAAAATGGGAAAACTAATTCAATTATCAGATTTTCTCTGTGCTGCTGAAAATAATTCAAGATATTCAGAATCCTTGAGAAGAAATGCATACGGACCTTATGCATCACACACTTTAAGATTGACGAAAACAGTATCAGGTAAAATACTTCCCGAACCCGCTCTTTTTTTCATTGAAAAACACAGAAGTACAGGATTGATAAGAATCAGCTTTAACGAAGATCTAAAGAATAAAATCTCAAAATTATTCATGAGAGAGCTTCTGCAAAGAACAAATCCTGGAAAAGAATCTGATCTTGAAAAAATAATTTATAGACAATATTACCAAATTGCACAGAAAAATCCAGATTCACTGGTTTTATTTGAAACTGCTTTATTTCGTCTTGCTGACATGTCTCTTTCACCAGCTCTGATTTCTTTAAAAACCAAAGAAGCTATTGATAAAGGATACTATGCTTCTGTGAGATGGAGAAATATCATAAGAACAATTAGAAAATCAATTAGAAAAAGAGGGATTCACCCTATTTTTATAGCTGATGTAAGTGTTCTTCCTATTATAGGTCCATTGTGGGAATACATTCCTCTCGATTTAATATCAAATTTGATAAATGAACTCGGTCTTCCCCTTGGTATTTTTATGGCAATATACAAAATTGTAACGAGATATGCTGTAAAAAAATCCATAGACAGCTATCTCACCGATAAAACCCGACTAAAAGAAGAAGATCTAAACTTGATAGATGAAAAGTTAAACAGATTTCGGGGTGAAATACCAATCGAAACTCAAAAAAAATTGAAAAAGATTTTCAAAAAGAATAAATTAAAACCACATGAAGATTTTCTATCATCAAGAGGAAAGGAACATATCCTGCTCATCGATGTTCTTGAATCATTTGAGAATATTTATGAACTCTTTACAATACCTCCGGGAGAACTACTATCTGATATATCCGATGAATTGACCTATTACTACAAAATTTTAAATAAATCAGGGAAAAGAAGTAAATACAGAGAAGAAGAAATTATCAGTCTTAAAAATCTTCAGATCGGAGGAAAAAAATACATTGCTGATGCAAAGGGAGCACTCGATGCAATGAGAGCGGTACTTGTCGGAGTTTTTGAACCTATAAGATCAGCCAAAGCTCTTTTGGATATTGTAAGGATCTGGCCGGATGAAGAACTTACATATAATTCAGATGATGTGACAGATTTGACGCATCACGCCGCTATTGTTTTAATAGAAAATGACAATTTCTACCGATTTGGAGCAAATAGCAATATAATGCTTACCACTAAACATGATAAGCATCTCTACAAGCAGATAAACTCTCTTATAAATGAATACTTTGTTCTACTCACTCTTATTTTTGGTGATATTGACTCTACCAGTCAGGAAGAAATTGAAGGTTTCCATGAAACAATAAGAAAAATTACTTACGAGGTTGAAGCTCAGGGATTAAAGTTAATATCATTTGGTCCGATGACATTACTTGTAGTATCAGACAAAGGATCTGAAGCAGCAAAAAAAATTGGTGTTGTAATAGAAAAACTTATCCCCGAAGACAATTCACCGATACCCGGTATTTCCATGACTGCTGCACCGGAAGGTCCTGGCTTCATGACAAAAATAATTGATGAGAATATAAGAGTAACAAGTGGTGAGACAACTAAAAGAGCTCTTGTTCTTGCAAAACTTTCCTGGTCGGTTGGAAGGTGTCTTTGTGATCTTCCAAGTGCACTTGCTTTGATATCAGGGGCACAGAAATATAAGATACTTTCAATGAAACAGACTGTTTTTCCGGAACTTAATGTAGATGATACACTTGCTCACATTTTAGTAAGAAGAGATGAACCTCATAATATACTCCTTGAAGAACCTGATTTATTCATTCAATTTTTCGGTGTTATGAATAAATCAAAACAGGTAATGGGAGCTGACGATTATATCGGTGATCTGTCAACTGCTGCAGGAATATCTATAGACGGTCCTATTTTTACTTTAAATATGAAAAAATAACCCATACTTAAAAATAAATTTTTTAAAGTCATCAAATAAATATTTCTTTTTCTGATTTCCAATCTTTTTTGTGGTTCCTCCGATCTCATGTTCAACCTTTGCACAAGGACAATATATAATTTTTTTATTTTTTCTCATCATTCTTCTGCACCAATCTACATCAGAAAAATAAAGAAAAAACATTTCATCAAATGGATATTCAATAATTAGTTCCCTTTTTACAATCAATGCAGCACTCATTGGCTGCTGGACATATTCATTTGAAGCAGGGTGATCAGCGGCAGATATTTTCCATTTTCCTGTTATATAATTAAAAATATTAAAATGTCTTCTCACTGATGGCTGAACCTCCATTTTTTCATCGACAACAGCGGGAGCAAATATTTCAATATCCGGGAATTCATTCAAGCACTTTGAAATAGCATTTGAAAAACCCGAAATTAATGTATTCGCCGGTGAAAGAAGAAAAGACCAAATACCTTTTGATTTGAGAACGCCGAGATTGACTGCAGAAGGATAACTTCTACCAGAATTATCAATGTATTCGATATTAAGATTGAGTTTACGTTTGTCGTTATTGACTACTATGATCTCAGGATGAATAAATTCTTTTTTTATACTTAAAATAAGTTCTGCTGTTTTTTTTTCTTCCCCGAAATGAATTATTATAAATGAAATATTCATTTATTTCTTTCCCGCAAAAGGGAAGATAGTTTCTGTGCAATGTTTTTTCTGTTGTAAGGTCCATCGGGAGCTATTTCCTCCCTCAAAGATTCCCCCGATAATTTTTTATAATACATTTCTTTGATCAAATATGAAAGAGAAACATAGTTTTCAGGTTCAACAATATAATGTCTTTTAAATTCTCTCAGTGTTTCAGCTGCTGCAGTATTACCAGGAATTGAAGCAATAATAACATTCCCTGTTCCAATGTATTCATACAGCTTACCTGTAGATATATTTTCTCCTTCTCTTTGGGATATATACAACCAGAGCAGATCAGCATTTTGAGCAATTTTAAGTGCTTTTCTATGCTCTATATAATTATAACATACAACACTTTCCTTAATTTTCATTTTTTGTGCAAGCAGACATGCAGTTTGTGAATTTTTCCCGACAAAATGCAGGAATATTTTTCCTTTTAATTCTTCGTTTTCATCTAATAAATAATTCAATGCTTTGATAAGACTGTCAGGTTTTCTGCCTTTCAACAGCGATCCCATATAACATATACTCAGTTTATCCTTTTTTGTATCTTTAATATCTTTCTGATAATCATCAGGATCATATCCCTGATTGATTATTTCCACATTCACTTCTTTATATCTGTTTTCAATAGATTTTTTGATTTTTTCATTAATAGTAAGTATTTTAAATGCTCCAAGGATCGTTCTTTTTTCAAGAAAATAATTTAGTTTTCTGTGCATGTAAGAAAAAGATGGAAATAATTTTTCATCTATCCATGGATCTCTAAAATCAATTAAATATGGTACACCTGATATTTTACTAAGTCTCCTTGCTATTAATGCAGAGGAAAACGGAGGAACTGAAACAAGGATAAAATCAAAACTTCTATCTTTTATTATCTTCCTGCCATATTTTACAGCATTAAAATACCACCCGATCTCTTTATCAGGAATTGAGAAAATATCCGATGAACCAAGAGTTGTAAAATTCAATCTTTTATCTCGTTCCAGGGAAATTTTATCAATGTTTATATGAAAATGATCATATGAAGGAATTCTGAATATTTTAACTTGATTCTTTATCTCCCTGTAAATACTGTCATCATATGCAATAAACCATTTAGGAGAAGAAGTAAGAACACTAATATCCCATCCCAATTGAATCAAATACTTACATAATTTCGCCTGTCTCTGAACTCCCCCCATTCCAAGGGGTGGAAAAAAATATGTTATAAAAAGGATTTTATTCATAAATTTGTGAGAAAATTTAATGGATTACTATAGAAAAATTATCTGAACCAATTTTTACAGTAATATTATCATCAAAATTATCACCGATTTCAGAAGATGTACCTTTAATAAGAATTTCTGATCTTATTTTTTCTTTAATATTCTCCATTAATTTGGAATAATTACTGTATTGAATATCCTCATGTGTTGTCTTTCTGATAATATGACCTATAACAGGTAAGAATACCCCTAATGCAAAAATTAATATAAAGACGGTAAAAGTTTTTAAAAGGGAAAATGTTTTAATATCCGATACATCCTTTATTTTTTCCTTTGAAATATCTATCACTTTTTTTAAGTTCAGTTCAGCTAATATTTGGTATACCCTCAATTTATTCGGAATTGGCAGTGAGAGTATCTCTGCAAGATATTTTTTACTTCCTATAAAATTACAGATAAATCTCTCTTCTCTTTTTAAGCCTTCCTCAGGAAATGTAATAACACGGACAAGTGAATTTTTATCTCCAAAAAAATCAACTACAAGCTCAAGATCTTTGATCTTCTTTATATAAAGATTCCACAGGTCTGTTACATCAAGATCTATTTTCATTTCAGCATTAGGATAAAGGATTTCTTTTTCGGAAAATGTTGTTCCTACGATTTCATCATCCTTCATTGAAAAAACATTAAATAGTATTTCTTCTAATTTACCCTTTATATACTTTGTTCTCTTTTCATTACTCAAATTCCCGGCATTGGATAATAATTCCCCGGGTGATATTCCTCTTTCTTTTGCTGTCTTTTCCAGTTCTCTGAATTCTGCATCATTTACAAGATCACTATTTGTCTGGAGATAAAACCAAAGTGGTATTGATCTGTCATCCTTAGTCTGCCAGATACTGGCACTTATCTTCCCATGCTGAAAAGTGATATGTGCTCTATTGCCATTAGTTGTGATGACAGTGAATACACCCTGTCTTCTGTCAGTTTTAAGTTTGAAAAGAATTTCATATATTCTGCTCATTTTCCAACCTCTTCATCAACACTTAAAAATATAACTGACAGAACTCCTATAAGCAAATATAAACAAGAAAATATTATAAATGGGATTAAAGAAAAGATATTTCCTGTCCCATCAGGTTTTAGAGCAAATATCAGATAAAGGGCAATAATTATTGAAGAGAGAATCAAATATCTTGTTCTTATTTTATTATTCTTTATATAGTACTTGATACCAGGAAAAATAATTGAAAGGAAATTATAGATCTTTGTTCTTCTGTCTTTTTCATTATAAATAATCTCACGTTCAAGTGCATTTTCATCAACTATATCTCCAACTTTTGAAATCTTGTTGCAACACTTAGAACATATCACTGCTCCTTTTTTCTTCCTCATACACCTTTGACAGGTATAACTCCTGCAAATACTGCACATTTCAATTTTTTCCCCTTTTAGAAGAAAATAATTAAATATAAAACCGGACAGAAATAAAAATAAAATCAATATAAAGAAATGTACCGGAGATCTCGGTATAAGTCTGTTCAGAGCAGGATTAAAATTTTTCCCTGCAGAAGACAGCACATTTAAAATGGAACCAAACTCCATTTGAATATCAAATGCTGAATACTCATCATTGGGAAGAAAAGACAATCTTCCAGCGCTTCTTCTCTGAAGCAGGGATTCATCGAGTTTTATTACTTCACGGCGTTCCGTTTCTGCATTAACTTCCTGCCCCAGGATTTTTAAATATATAAGATATAAGTTGTAATGTATTTCTGCCACATCATTTCTGTTATTCAATGCGGACATAAAATAATGATGGGCTGAATCCTTTTTACCTAAATCGAGAAATAAAACTCCGGTATTGTTGTTTTTAATATATTGCGGAATAATGTCCTGGTAATTTCTATAGACGTCAAGCGCTGCTTCAAATTTCCCATCTCTCCTTAAAAGCAATGCTTCTGTAAAAATTTCTTCTGAACTTGAACTATCAGAAGGTATCATACCTCCGCCTTCTGAATAACTTATCTTCTCCCATATTTTTACATCATCTGAATTTCTGTAAAAATTATTGAATTTTCTCTCTAACA
>CBDUTX010000062.1:0-9265 GCA_965370235.1 uncultured Desulfuromonadaceae bacterium
CTGAAGGTTCTGCCAGGGTTGCCTCTGGTGATCTGGAGACACGCCTTGTTCCCAGAGGCAGAGATGAGATCAGCAACCTAATACAATCGTTTAATCAAATGGTGAAAGGTCTAAAGCAGCGGGATCAGATGCGCCAATCCCTGGAAATAGCAATGGAAGTTCAGCAAAATCTTCTGCCGAAGGATGATCCTAATTTTGAAGGATTGGATATTGCTGGTAAAAGTATCTATTGTGATGAAACCGGTGGAGATTATTATGATTTTTTTCAAGGTGAATGGGAAAATCTTGAAATAGATGAAACAGGGAAAATTAGATTAACATATCCGATGGAAGTATTAAATATATTTGAAGGATTTCAGGGTTGGAGTATTGAATATTTGAATGAGAATATTTATGTAGGAACCTCGACTCCTGCTCAGTTGTTGAAATATGATATTTCTAATAATACTACAGACACAGTTTTATCTTTTGAAGAAGGAAGTTTTTTCTCATTATGCCGGAAATCCAATACTGTCTATGCAGCTCTTTCACCTCAAGGTATTGTATTCAAATATCATAATGGCATAGTTGACACTTTATTTCAGAGGGATTCTCTCGTTATCTGGGATATGTGTTCAATGCCCGGTGAAAAGCTGGTTCTTGCAACAGGTAATAGAGGTTATATTTATATTATTAATTCAAATGGTGTGATTTCTGACAGTATTTGCACCTATGAAGACGCTGTTGTCTCTGTAATCTATAGAAATGACAGTTTATATGCAGGGACATCCGGAATGGGATATTTGATTTCAATTGATCTTAAAAATAATGATCTGTTTGTACTTCATGATCCTCCCGGAGAAGAAGTTAATGTAGTTTTTTTTGATAGAAAAGACAACCTGATCTATGCTTCGATATCCGGAAGTGTTGAAATTTACGGTTTAAGTTCGATAAGTACTACGATTGAACCGGAATTCAGTATGTCACCATCTTCATCTGAATTAACATCCAATATCTATATTTACAATGAAGGACAACCCCGGATTCTCTGGCAAACAGCTGAACCACCGATAATGGATTTTTTCAATCTTCCTGATGACCGGCTTGCTGTAGTAGGCTCACCTTATGGTAATATTTTCATACTCGATATAAAAAAATATGTTGCATCTGTTGCAAAATATTCTGATGAAAATTTAATTTCAGATGTAGTTAGTGATGAAAATACAGGTAAAACATACTTTCTGACAGTAAATCCTCCTGCTGTTTTTGTTGTTTCGGACAATTACTCTATAAAAGGTGAATATACTTCACCTGTTCTCAATTCCGGTTATTCGGCATTATGGGGAAATCTAATCTGGAAGTGCAGTGGGAATGTTCGAATGCAGGCAAGAGTGGGAAATACATCTGAACCGGATGATGAATTTTGGACTGACTGGACAGGGCTTTCTTCTGATAATTCCGGTATATGTTTTTCACTTCCAAAAAGTGCTTATTTTCAGTTCAGAGCTGTTTTTGAAAGGGCAGGTATTTTAAGTGAGCTTGATAAAGTTGAATTTCTTTACAGTACAGAACACAATATTTCACCTGTTATTCAATTTATTGAAGTTTATGCTCCTGGAGTTTGTGATGGTGTTATTTTAAACGGTGAAGAAAGTATAGAGATGGGCATTTTTACTTTAAGTCTAAGAAATTGGTGTCAGATAGCAGGATGGAATATTCCGGACAACCCAATAACTATTCCTGAAAGATGGCAGGGAGTGTTCTGGAGAGTAGATGATCCAAATGGCGACAGTTTAAAATATTGTATTTTTATAAAGAGAAAAAGAGATGGATTTTGGATTAAGCTAAAAGAAAATTTAAAACTTAATTGTTTTGCTTTTAATTCACTGTACTTTGAAGATGGTTTTTATTCTTTCAAGATCATTGCAACTGATGAAATATCCAATAATCTTTTTGAGATGGCAGATACTGCTGAGTCGGATTATTTTATTATTGACAATTCTCCACCGATTTTCACTGATTATGCATATAATGGTGATACAATAACATTTGTCGTTAAAGATGAACTTTCGAGGATTACAGAATGTCATTATGATGCAGGAGATTCGTACTGGAAATCAATACTACCTGATGATGGAGTTTTTGATGAAAATATTGAGAACTTTACTGTGGAAGTAAATGATGAAGACGAGGATGTTTATAAGTTTTCCGCAATGGACAGATCCAGGAATGTACGCTATTCATTTTATCGAAAATGAATGTATTGATCTCTCCGGCAAGCTTTAAAGGAAGTTTGACAGCAATTCAGGCTGCAGAAATTATCGCTGAGTGTATTCCTGAAACATTTAAAAAAAAAATCCTTCCACTTGCTGATGGAGGAGATGATACAGTTGATGTTCTACATTATTCACTTGGGGGTATCAAGAAAGTTTTAACTGTTCAGGATCCTTTTGGTAAATTAGTCAAGGCTGAATATCTTCTGCTCGATAGCGAAACAGCAGTAATTGATATTACTCAGGCGTCAGGCTTGAAATTAGTTGAGAAAGAAAGAAATCCGGCTTTATTTGGTTCAACTTATGGAACAGGAGAATTAATTGAGAAAGTTCTCAATATTGGTGTAAAAAAAATACTACTTGGATTGGGAGGTTCTTCAACAGCTGACGGTGGTCTTGGATTAATGAGAGCTCTCGGATGTGATTTTTTAAACAAGGGAGGAAAACCTGTTAAAGACGGTGGTTTTGGTCTTAATGAAGTTAACAGAATTGATACAGCAAGGATAAATGTAAAATTAAAAGATGTTGAAATTATTCTGTTATGTGATGTTAAAAACAAATTGTTCGGTAAGACAGGGGGGATCAAAATATATTCACCTCAAAAAGGTGCATCAGAAGAAGATATAAAATTTCTTGAAAATGCCTTTTTGAAATTTGTAAAACTGATAAAAGCAAAAACCGGGAAATCTATAGAAAATTTGATTTCAGGAGGATCTGCAGGAGGAGTAGCCTCAGGATTATGGGGAATTCTTAATTGTCCAATAGTCCCTGGAGCCAAATACATTATGGATATGGTGGAGTTTAGTAAATATGCTGAATATTCTGATTTTGTAGTAACTGGAGAAGGAAAGATCGACAGCACGACAGATCATGGAAAGGTTATTTCATCTATTATAAAACAGAAGGATATTCACAATTATAAAGTAATTGCCTTTTCAGGAGAAATAGATTTTGACAAAAGAGATATGTTCAGTTTTTCCATCTCTCCGGGACCTGTTTCTCTTGAAGAGTCGAAGTACAATGTCCGGAGTTATTTAAAAAGAAGTGTTCATGAGGTTTTCTCTTTGATTGAAGAATGTTGTAAAACAATGAATAATTAACATTAACACCCCACAACACCAGAAGAATTTATCCACGAATTACACGAATAATCACGAATCCCAACCCACAAACAATCCAATATAATAATTGAATATCTATCAACGATTAACGATTTTAGAAGTTAAATTCACAATTAGTAATATCTTGATGATTTCATTATACAGTTCTTAATCGGTGAAGTTTTCTATTTCAGTTTTAACTTGATGAGTTTTACTGTTGCTATTGTCGATTCAATTATTCTGTTGATTTTAGCTATTCTGATAAGTAAAGATTGAAAAATTAGAAAAACAACTTACTGAAAATGTTGATCAATCCTTCACCTTTTCTTTGAACAGTATTACTGTAGTTGATCTGTTCAGAGTTGAAGGTGGTAAAACTTATTGAATCTTCTATAATCTTGATTAGATCTCCCTGATAGTAATAAAATCTCATCTCAGGCATATTGGGTATTCCAGTCACATAGGTAAAAATCAGATCTCCATAACCATTATATAAAAATTCTGAATACTCATGATAAGCAGCTCTGTCAACAACCAATATTGTTTTTCTTAAATTATCAGGGTAAGGATTTTCTTCCGAGAATCCGAAATAGAATGTTAGTACAGGATGATAGGTTCCTACTGCAGGATAAGACATTCCATCAGCATTGATATCAACTACAGTTTTGTAAAGTTCTCCATTAGTAATTTCTTCATTAGTCTGATTGTATATATTCCGGATATATTGTACTTGTTCATTAACTCCTGATAACAACAAACCTGTTGTTAAAACTAATAAACAGCATATTAAAATTATTCTTTTCATATCCATCCTCCTTTGAGAAATATTAGATAAGTAATTATATTCTTATCAAACTAAAACAAACAAATAAAAAATTTTGCACTATCGGGAATTTAATGAAAAAAAAAGTAAATTTAATATTTAACAGGTTACTTTATTAATCCCAACTTTTCCCTATTAAAACATAACATATGTAATATCATAATATAGAATTTATTTTATAGTACTTAATTTTTTATAGTCCGGAAATTTTTTCGCACTGATATTAAAATCTCTCATCAACTATAACCACAGAGCCCAACATCACCCATCCAATTTAAGAGTTTTTGCCACAGAAAAACACTTACCTGCCTTCAGCAGGAGGGGAATAAACGATCAATATGATAATGTCGAATTAGACGAATATATCATTATGCCCAACCATATACATGGGATTTTGAATATTAATAATAATTGATAAACGGGAGGAGACAAGCCCCTCCCCTACATTGAATCATAGAAGAAATATTATTTATTATAAATATTTTTACACATGCAGTTGTGATACAATTAATATTTCGATATTGACTCAATGAAGGAGATTTATGTTTGATAATTTAACTGATAAGTTGGGATCTATATTCTCTTTGATAAAAAAAAGAGGTCATCTCACCGAGAGGGATGTAAATAATTCAATTAGAGAAATCCGAATAGCTTTACTTGAAGCAGATGTAAATTACAGAGTTGTAAAGGATTTCTGTGCCAATATAAAAGAAAAAGCAGTTGGAGAGAAAGTTTACAAAAGTTTACGTCCAGGTGATGTCGTAGTGAAAATTGTTCATGATGAGCTTTTACAATTATTGGGCAGAATGAATATATCATTGAAATTGTCAGGGAATCCACCTGTTATAATGCTCGTCGGATTACAGGGGAGCGGAAAAACGACAACTGCGGCAAAAATAGGGTATTACCTGAAAAATAAAAACAGAAATCCACTTCTTGCAGCCTGTGATAACAGAAGACCTGCTGCTTCAGAGCAGCTGAAAATACTTGCTCAAAGCAGCGATCTCGCTTTTTCAGGTGTAGATATAAGAAGTCCTCTGTTAAGTACTGAAAAAGCATTAAATAAAGCAAGAGCAAATTATAAAAGTCCCGTGATCCTAGATACAGCAGGAAGAATCCATATAGACGACGAAATGATGAATGAATTAAAGGGAATTAAAGAGAAGTTCTATCCGTCAGAGATTTTATTGGTAGTAGATGCTATGACAGGTCAGGATGCTGTTCAGATTGCTCAATCATTTCACACTTCCTTGAATATAACAGGGATATTCCTTACAAAAATGGATGGCGATACAAGAGGAGGAGCTGCACTGAGTATGAGGGCTGTTACAGGAGTTCCGATAAAATTTATAGGCACAGGCGAGAAAGTTGAAAATTTAGAAGTTTTTTATCCTGATAGAATGGCTTCAAGAATTTTAGGAATGGGTGATATCGTTACTCTCGTAGAAAAAGCACAGAGAGTTACTGAAACAGAAGATGCTGAGAAGATGGTAAAAAAACTGAAGAAAATGGAATTTACACTTGATGATTTTCTTGGTCAGCTTCAGAAGATAAAAAAAATGGGTCCAATGGAGAATATAATATCACTGCTTCCGGCAAATTTCAAAAAGAACCTTTCTACAGGAGATGGAGTTGAAGATAAAGAGTTAACTAAAATTGAATCAATAATAAATTCAATGACTATTGAAGAGAGAAAAAAACCTAAAATTATTAATATCAGTAGAAAGAGAAGAATTGCAAAAGGAAGTGGTAATAATGTAGGAGATGTTTCAAAATTACTTAAACAATTTCTTACAACTCAGAAAATGATGAAATCAATGCTTGGAAAGGAACGAAATATATTTTCTTACTTGACAAAGAAAAAAAAATAAGAGATAAAACTCTGTGATTAAATAGATGTAATTGGATAAAAGGAGGTTTTGTACGTTTGGCAGTTAGAATTCATTTAAGTAGAATTGGTAAAAAGAGTGCACCTTTTTATCGAGTTGTAGTTGCGGATTCTCGACATAAAAGAGATGGAAAGTATATTGAGAAAGTAGGTTATTATAACCCCAGAAAATCAGAAGAATTCTTTTTAAATATAGAAAGTATTGAGAACTGGCTTTCAAAGGGAGCTTCCATGTCAGAAGCAGTCAGTGCACTGATCCGTAGGTTCAAAAGAGAACAAATCTAAAACAGGAGTGAAATATGGACAATCCAACTAACCCCTCAGTAAAAGAATTAGTGGAATATATTGCTCAGAAATTGGTAGATCATCCTGAAGATGTAGATGTAGTAGCAACCGATCACCAGAAAACAGTTTACCTGGAACTCAGAGTTGGTACAGGTGATTTAGGAAAAATCATTGGAAAAGAAGGAAGAACTGCCAAAGCTCTTAGACACATTGTTTCAGCAGCAGCAATGAAAACGGGTAAAAGAGCAATTCTGGAAATTTTAGACTAAAAGATTTTTTTATTTCGCCAGATTTAAATCTGGCGATTTTTTTTAAAGGTTTATATATGAGGATTGATATTGTTACAATTTTTCCTGGTGTCATTGATTCATATCTGAAAGTGGGTATTGTCAGAAGAGCTATTGAAAAAGGTATTGTGGAAGTAAATATTCATAACCTCAGGGATTTCTCTGACAATTCACATAAAAAAGTTGATGATTATCCTTATGGTGGCGGTGCAGGAATGGTTTTAATGCCTGAACCATTGATAAAAGCAGTTGAGAGCATTAAACAAAGTGGTGGAAAAGTTGTTTTGACCTCACCTCAGGGTAAGATATTCAATCAGAACAAAGCTGTAGAATTGACAGCAGAAAAACAAATTCTCATTATCTGTGGAAGGTATAGAGGTTTTGATCAGAGATTCATAGATGGCTGGGTAGATGAAGAAATTTCAATAGGAAATTTCATACTTTCAGGAGGAGAATTACCTGCTCTTGTTATTGCTGAGTCGTTAATCAGATTAATACCCAAAGCTATCAATAATGAAGAAAATTTGAAACTTGATTCTTTTTCAGATGGATTTCTTGAAGAGGAGTTATATACAAGACCGAGGATTGTAAGAGATATCGAAGTTCCTGAGGTATTGATTTCAGGTGATCATCAGAAAATTAAAAAGTGGAGACTTAAAAGAAGGGAACAGAGAACAAAAAATAAGAAAATAGGATTTTTAAGAGAGGTTGATTATGCAAGTGATAAAAGAGATAGAAGCTTCACAGCTTAGATCTGATCTTCCTGAATTTTCAGTTGGAGATACTATAGCTGTGCGTATAAAGATAAAAGAGGGCGAAAAGATCCTGATCAGACTTTTCAAAGGAGTTGTTATAGCAAAGAGAGGTGGCTCAGGTTCAAAAGCTTCATTTACCGTAAGGAAAATTTCCGGAGGTATTGGAGTAGAGAGAGTATTTCCTTTTCACTCCCCTGTTATCTCGAGTATCAAAGTTATAAGAAAGGGAAAAGTCAGAAGATCAAAAATATACTATCTAAGGGGTAGAACAGGTAAAGCAGCGAAAATCAAAGAAAGGAGGTAGTATGATATCCCTTTTTTTTGAAAGGGAAGCCAATGAAAAAGGTGCTAAATTAATTTGTGGTGTTGATGAAGTTGGGAGAGGTCCTATTGCAGGACCTGTTGTTGCTGTTGCCTGCATGATGCCATTTGATAAACAGATCGAAGGTGTTGATGATTCCAAAAAGCTTACACGAAGAAAACGTGAATTAATCTATAATTTGATATTGGATAATTGTTATGAAATTGGAATTGGTTATGTATTACCTGAAAGAATCGATAATATCAATATCCTATGTTCTTCATTGGAAGCAATGCAAAAAGCCATTACTTCTCTTTCAATCCTGCCTGATTATATACTTGTAGATGGAATTTATTCAATACCTGTTGACTGTATTGAACAGAAAATTATTGTAAAAGGAGATACTAAATCTTATTTAATTGCTGCTGCATCTATAGTAGCAAAGGTTATCAGAGATAGATTTATGGAATTATACGATGTTATTTATCCGGGATATAATTTTTCCCAAAATGCAGGCTATCCTACAAAAGAACATGTTCGGAAATTAAATATTCTTGGTCCTTCTCCAATCCATAGGAAAAGCTTTAAACCAGTGAAAAACTGTGAAAAACAAAGATAAAGGATACTCCGGAGAAAAATTTGCAGCAGATTATCTGGTCAAAAAGGGTTATAAAATTATTGAAAGAAATAAGAGACTCGGAAGATATGAAATAGATATAATTGCACAGAAGAAAAAAATCCTATGTTTTTTTGAAGTAAAAACACGGAGTGAGAATAGTTGGGATTCTAATTTGGATTCATGGGGAAGAAAACAAAGGCATAGATTCTTAAAAGCTGTTAAAATATATTTAACTGAAAACGATTTGTGGTATAAGAAAGATATTCGTTTAGATTTTATTTCAGTTGACTGTATAAGCTGGGATCTTGTGCATATAGAAAATGCGATTTGTGAACAGGTCAGATAGATGTTTATATTATTTTATATATATTTTTCCATTATATCTTATTCTGAACGACTGCCCGTTGATCTTGTAGAAAATTTTGAATCTTTTCAAAAAGTTACAGGGAACATTTCCATTGACAGTTTAATAAGTCTTAGCAGTGACGAACAAAAAGAATTGGTTTTTGGAAAAGATCCTTCAAATCCGTTTTGTTCATTTATTCTTGCTGTATCTGATCAGGAGTACAAGACAGCAGATAGCTTGGCTGGTAATAATCTTTTTATACATTTTTACTTTTATCTCATTTCAGATGATGAAAGTGTAAAAAATGAAGAGATATCATGGATAAAGGACATTATATCTGCAAAAGGATTAAAGGGTTCAATTTATATCTACAATTATTTCAAAAACGAAGCAATTAGCGAACAGGATGAAAACAGAAAAGAGATATTATTAAAATTAGCATCTGTTTTTTATCCTGATGATCTGTCAGTAAAAGCACTTATTGTTCAGCATTATTACAGTAGAAAAGATTTCTC
This sequence comes from uncultured Desulfuromonadaceae bacterium, assembly GCA_965370235.1. Classification (GTDB taxonomy): domain Bacteria; phylum SDB-A; class SDB-A; order SDB-A; family SDB-A; genus CBDUTX01. The sequence goes on from CBDUTX010000062.1 coordinate 9,172, forward strand.
AAATTTTTTCAGCTCATTTTTTGAACTTAGTTTACTTTTGAATAAAAATATCGTCAACAGGTCAATCACCCTGTCTTACTTTCTATTTTTTATC
>CBDUTX010000063.1:0-9254 GCA_965370235.1 uncultured Desulfuromonadaceae bacterium
TTATTATTCATTTTGTATTCATTACATTAATTTCTCAGAATATTTTTCCATCAGATGGAAAATATGATCCAAATTTGTTATATAATGCGGACAGTGTAATAACTCACACATATGATGTTCAGCATTATGATCTTGAAATTGAATTTTATCCTCCTTTTGATTCCTTATCCGGAAAATGTACAATGATAGCAAGAGCCATGCAGCATATTAACAGCATACCTTTACATCTTGGTTCTTCAATGTCAATCGATAGTATAGTTTTAGACGGAGCGGCAACAACTTATTCAAGGGTTGTTGATACAATAGATATTCATATGCCATGGACTGATTCAAATGATATTTTCACAGTTACAACCTATTACAGTGGAATTCCTTCTGATGGGTTTAATAATTGGTATAATGGATTTTATACTCTTGTTGAAGTTCAGGAAGCATCGAAGAAGTGGTGGCCCTGCTTTGATTTCTGCTGGGACAAATCTGATTCAGGGATAGATCTTCACTTTACTGTTCCTGATACTATATATGCTGTGACCAATGGCTTACTTATTTCAATTGACACATTATCTGGAGATAGATTTACTTACAATTGGGAACATAACTATCCGATTGCAACCTATCTTGTCTCGGTTGCAGGATATAATTACACAGTCATAGAGAGGACTTTTCATGGTTATCCCCTTGTATACTATGCGATATCTGGTAATGAGAACTGGGCAAATATGATGCTCGACAGTACTGAAGTTGTAATGTCTTTATTTGATACACTTATTGACACCTTCCCGTTTGCTGCTGAAAAATGCGGTCAGTATCAGGTAGTGGGTAGTGGTGGAATGGAACATCAGACTTGTATTCTCTATGGTAATGCTCACTGGACAAATCCTGTAGTACATGCTCATGAGTTGGCTCACAGCTGGTGGGGTGATGCTGTTACCTGTATCAATTACAACAACATGTTCATGAATGAAGGGACAACTTCATACTATGAATGTCTTGGGATTTATGCACTTAGAGGAGAAGAAGGTTATAAGCAAAGATTGACAGACATGAAATTTGGTGCTCTTGGTTGGGATGACTCATATCACTGGACTGTGATAAACAGTCCGAATCCCTTTGGTTTGAATGTTTACTGGAAAGGAGCATGGTTTCATCATATGTTGAGAAATCTTATTGGTGATACACTTTATTTTCCGGCAATGAAGGATTTTTACCATACTCATAGAGGAGGAAATGTATCAGTAACCGATCTTCAGGATATGATGGAAAATTACTATCAGGACAGCCTTGGTTGGTTTTTTCATCAATGGCTTGAAGAAACTGATTATCCATATTTAGATATATCATGTTCTTATTCTGATGATACAGTTGATATTTCAATTGAACAGATTCAGACAACTGGTTTTATTTTCCGCATACCGGTTGAATTTGGTTTTTGGTCAGGTAATTCCTTTGAAACAAAAGGTCCATTCTGGATGGATGATTCCATACTGTCTTTACGGGTTTACAGTAGTTTTAGTCCGGATTCAATAAGTGTTGATCCGAATTTAAAACTTTACTTCAGGTATATTCTTGATTATGTAGGAGTAGAAGAAATTGCTGAAAAACCAATATATAATTCAGAACATTCTTTGAATGTTTCCTATCTACCAAATGGAGTGATATCATTTAATATTATTTCACCTACACCATCTGAATTGTACATATATGATTTATCCGGAAGAATTATACAGTCCTGGGTAATTCATGCAGATAGAACAATTGAATGGAATGGTCTGGATTCTGACAACAGCATATTGCCGGGGGGAAGATATTTTTCAGTAATCAGAGGATATCCTGCAGCTCACCAGATAATTCTATTGAAATAATGATTTTATTTGAAATATAATATTTATTAAGTAAAGAATAAGAAGAAGAGAATATCTGAAATCTACAATTTCCACTTCTCTTCAACAAGGGTTTTAATATTTTCAAAATGAGAATTCAGTTCTTCTTCATTTTCATAATCAAAATATATTTCACGACCTTCATAGGTGAACATAATATAATTTCTATCTTTAGGTTTAATAATACACGAGACGTTTTCAAGATTAATTAAAATATCATCCCCTTCTTTATTCTTACCGAAGATATAATACATATTTCCTCCTATTTTTTCTTTAATGATATAGTATTATAAGACTTTATTATCAAATAATCAAATAAGATATTTTTTATTTATTTCTTCAATTTTAGCAGTGTTAATTTCATTGATTTTTTGTAGCTTTTCTGAAAATCCAAAAAGTAAAAGAAATTACTCGGATGTAAAAGATGAAATTCCTGAAATAAAATCAATTTATATTGGGATGTCGACAGAGAAGTTCACAGAAATTAATCAGGATGCTGTTATAGAGAAAAACTGTCAATGGCAGATGAGAGAAAACTTATTCGGACTTCAGGGTAATTGGACATATGATTTTAAAAACGGAGAACTTCAATGGTATATCTGGGATTACTATGAAGATGAGATAAATGAAGATAATTTTAAATAATGTCTGATTGCAACAGAGATGATAATTGAATACTATTTTGAAAAATACGGTGAGCCTGATGAATATATTGAAGGAGAAAGTGAATTCATTGATCCTAATATTGACCGGCATTGGGGATATGATGTCATAGAAGCTCTCTGGTCTGTGGGAGATGAAAAATTTGTCGTACAATTCATTTTCATGGGAGGAAAAGGAGAATATCATTATCTTGTAAAAATAGAATTTCAGGATATTGATTATGAGTATTTCTGATTACTTTAGATCAAAATTTAACTTTTTTTAGAGAAAAAATATAAAACTTGATATTTACAATATGTTTTGGGAAATTTAATTTATGGGAAGAAAAATTTTATATGATATTCCTAAATAATATAATATTGCTTTTTTCTGGGATAATTCTGTTGAGATTGATATTTATGAAAAAGTTTTTTAAAAAAACTGTTTTTTTTAAAGTTATTAATATTCTCGAGCTTGCATGCGGGACAAATATAATAGGGGAGATGAGTAATCTTTACTATGTTCTCAGAGTTATTGAATAATATAAATATCAGGAAATATTATTTTAGTTAAAAATAAAGTAAATAAAAATAAAACTTACAAGTTATTTTTATAATTGTTTAACTCTTCAAGACTATCGATATAATCTTTTCTTTTGTGAATTTTAATTAGATCTTTGTAAAGGTCTGCAGCTTGTTTTTTATAAAGATCTATATCAAATTTGTTTCCGAGATCGTTTGTTTTAAGTAATTGAAATATTTCATAATTAATATCGGCTTGCTGTTCTGGTTCTTCAACTGAATTCAATATTTTGATAATTTTTTCAATAGCAGCAGTTTTTACTTTTTTTTGATCAGAGATATTGTATTTAATTTTCTGAATGATTACTTCAGATTGAATTTTAACTTCTGAATTATTTACTTTTTTGGATAATAAATAAGCCTTTCTTGTATATTTATCTGCCTGAGATAATAGACCAAGTTTAATTAAAATTTTTGCTTTGATTAGAAATGCATTGCTCAAATAAAATAATTCATCCTCATTAACAATTGTCGAAATAGCGATATTTATAGATTTATATGCTCCTACAAGATTATTTATAAGAAGGTTGATCTCTGTTTACTTCACATCGAATAAACTTCTGCAGATTGTGGCCAAAGATCATTCATCCAAAGAAAATTTATCTCAGGTGAAGTATAAACAATTTCTCCATCTGAATAAAATTCACAATAAAATGAAATATCTTCCAAAACTTCTTCACTAGAGATAACTATTAAATCTACATCATTATTGTATGTAATATTTATTATTGTTCCACTTGGTAATGTTATCACTGCATTTGAAGTTATTGAAATTGGGTCCCAATTACAATCAATAGATTCAAAATGAACACAAAAAGAAGTAGAAGATTCAACAGGATTAGCATTAATAGAAAATATCGGTATTAATAAAAATGTTAAAGTTATTAGTGATTTAATTATCTTGTTCATATTCTCCCCTTTTTAAAAATAATTATAATAATTTTTCAAGATTCAAGATCAAGATATAGTAGTTTTTTCATAATGCAAATTATAATTTCTATTTTTTTTTCATATTACAATCAATTAATCTGAAAATTTCTTTATCGATAAGTATTTCACCTTGTTCAGCTCCGGTCATAAAACGAGCTGCAAGGTTGACTTTTGAGCCTTGAGCAGTGTATTCAGCTCTGTTGGAACTACCTACAAAACCGGTAAATACCTTACCTGTTGTCATTCCTATCTTTAAAGAAGATTTATCAAGATCAATTACTGAAAGTACAAATTTACAGGCTCTGCTGAATTCCTTTTCAAGTTTGATCGGTGCGCCGAAGAAAACAAGAATAAAAGCTCCTTTGTCTCCGTAACTCAACCTATTGAAGTAACCTCCATAGTCATAAGTTAATGTGAGAATTGATGATATAAGTGAATTCAATTTATTTGTTTCCTTAAGAGAAATAAAACAGCTTATTACATCTCTGAATTCACCAGTTTCTTTTTTTTCCAGGATCAAGGAAGGATAGAATTTTGATTGAATTTTTTTTTCAATAAAATTAACTCTGCCATTTGAGAATTTAGACTCTTTTAAAGAAACTAATATATAATGATCATTTGACTTCTTTTTATATTGAACACCTGATAATTTTTTTATTTTATTTTTTATAAAACTGTCAAATACAATTTCATTACTATTGCAGTTTTTTTCTGATATTGCAGCATTATCAATTGCATTGCCTTTAAAATAGAATGTATTCTGCATAACATTGTTTACAATACCCCAGATAACTTCACCAAATGACAGTCCTATTTTTACAGATATTGAAAAAGAGCCAAATTTGGTTTGCAGTAGTTTTTTCTCTTTGAAAATTTCAAGATTAGCATAAGCCGATGATAAGACTTCTATTAATTGGCTTGTATTTTCCGGGAAAACAGCACTGAAAGCATCTCCGGCAAAATGAGTGACAAGACCTCTATTTTGATAGACAACTTCAAGGGCAGGAGTGAATATGTTATTTATTGTTTTTGCAATTATCTCAGCTCCCTCTAAACCTCCTTTCATCAATTTCTCAGTCATTGCAGTAAAACCTGAAGTGTCAACAAACATGGAATAAGCATTAAATTTTCCTGATATATTGCCTTTTTTGTATTCTTCAGCAATTAAAAAAGGTATTAAATTTCTCATAGATTTTTATCTAAAAAACTTAAAATGATTTTATACTATATTTTCATAACAGGCAATGAACTGTATTTTCTTTAATATTCTTAATGAATTGTTTTATTTTGATTTAATACAATTAGTCTGATATCATTTTTAAATCAACTTATATAAAGTTTAAATAATATGACATTTAATGAAAGTATGGTTGTGATGTTGAATTATCTTCAATATTGATTTTTGCAACTTTTGTTTCCTCAATATTTACAATTCTTTCGATGATATTTCTGTTAAGTCATCAAATATACAGGTAATTAACTGATAAAATAATGAGAAATTTAATTCTTCGATTCATACAAAAAAAATACAATAAACTTCAAAATAAAGAAGACCTGAAAAAAATAGAAGAGTTGAGTGCGGGTAGCGAAAAAATCCAAATGAATAAATTTTTGAGAAACAGATCGTTTTTCAATTGTTCAACCTTTTAACAAAGAGGTATTAAGATGAAAAAATTAATTTGTATTTTAATATCATTTTTTTGTTTTTCAAATATCTATGCAGATTCAGGTTATTTAGGTTCTGTTACATCTGGTACTTCTCCTGTAATTGCCGAATGAGAACATCCATATATATAGATGAGAGCTGAGGAAGTTATTTTAGAGATTAATTCAAGATATAGTGGAATATGACGATTGGGAGAAACACTTGTATAATGCCACTATCACAGCTTCCTTTCTTTTTGTGAATAATGGAAAAGAAGAGAAAGTTCTCATGGCAATGCCTCTTGATATTTCCACACCTTTTATCCCAAATTTATACAACTATTTAGAACAGGACAGCACATTTAATCCGGGTGTTGTAAAAGTTGACGGAAAAGAGGTCGAAGTTAAATTACTTTTTTATTTTTTATGCAGTGAATGGACATTTGATGATTTAAACCGGGAAGAGGTTTCCTCGAATATAGATCCTCTTTTTAAAGATCAACCGGAAATTGGACAAGGAGTTTATTTCAGGAAATTTTTCATAGAAATAGATAAAAACACCGGACATCATATTCACAACTACATTAATCCGGAAGCAGCCCTTGCATATTGGGAATTCGTAAAAACAAATTTTTTAAATTAAAGTAATGTTAGTATTGAAATATTCTTATTTTTCATTTAATCTTTCTAAAATGAATTTAAATTAGTTTGATATTATTATTGATGAAAGGAGAATGACTGGTTGGGAACTGAGGGATTATCTTTTGTAATATATAGTTTTTCCAGTGATGAGAATTTAAAAATTAGATTTGTCTCCGGTAATATATTTGATTTGACAGGATATTCAGAAAATGACTTTATTAAAAATCCAAATCTATGGTCAAGTATTTTGCATGATTATGATAGTGAGAGGGTTTTTAAAATTTTAAAAATTCAGCGAGAAAAGAATATTCCAATTGATTTAAAATATAGAATTATTACAAAAAAAAAAAAAATAAAATGGGTAAGAGACAGATCAAGTCAGGTTTTTGACAAAAAAGGAGATATAGTTGAAATCTGTGGGTTTATTGAGGACTATACAGATGAAAAAACCTGTCAGGAAAAACTTCGTGATTTTGCAGAATCACAGGAAGTTCTGTTCAGGGAAGTAAACCATAGAGTAAAAAATAATCTCATGGCAGTATTGAGTATGTTGCTTAAAGAAGAAAAAAAAGCTAAATCTTCAGGAATAACATCATATCTTCCTTCATTAAAGAGCCTGATTACAAGAATTTACGGTCTTTCCACTGTCCATAGTCTTTTATCATCAAATAAAGGGGAGTTTATTGATTTAACTTCATTGTTTGAAAATGTTATTAATGAGATACTCCAAAACAGATTTACTTCGAATAATATTGGAATATTTATTTCTAAATCTAAATTAAAGGTCAATAGTTCTCAAGCTCATTACCTTACACTTGTTATTAATGAACTACTCACTAATTCTGTAAAGCATGCTTTAACAGATAAAGATGGGAAAATCACCGTCAATATATCCGATAGAGATAATGATGTAAGTATTACTTTTAAAGACAATGGGAAAGGATTTCCAGCGAATATAATTGAAGGAGAAATTGATTTAAATAATGGTGGATTTAGTCTTATTAAAGATATAATTGAGAAAAACTTGAGTGGAAGCATGAATATTTTAAATAATAACGGAGCTGTTGTAAATTTTACATTCAAGCCTGATCAGGAATCAAATAAATCTTTATTCACTTAATTTATCTTTTATAATTTTTTCATTAAAAAATATAATATTAGTTTTTTTTTGAAAATTTTTACAACAATATTTTAAGGAGTTGTTTTTATGAAAGATATGGATTTTAAAAAAAGAATATTATGTATAGGAGCAGGTTATGTTGGAGGACCGACAATGTCGGTTATTGCAGATAAATGTCCTGACTACCTTGTGACAGTTGTTGATATTAATGAAGAAAAAATTAAATGCTGGCAAAGTGACAATCTACCGATCTATGAGCCCGGATTAATTGAAGTTGTAAAACGTGCAAGAGGGAGAAACTTGTTTTTTTCAACCGAGATAGATAAAAACATAAAAAAAGCAGATATAATTTTTGTTTCAGTCAACACTCCAACAAAAACTTTTGGGGAAGGAGCTGGAAAGACTGCAGATCTCCAGTACTGGGAAAAGACAGCAAGAGATATTCTGGAAGCTTCATCAACCGATAAAATTGTTGTCGAAAAGAGTACTCTTCCTGTTAGAACAGCTTCAGCAATGGAGAGGATATTGAATTCAAATGATAAGGGAATTAATTTTCAAGTTGTTTCAAATCCGGAATTTTTAGCAGAAGGTTCTGCGATTAGTGATCTTTTCAATCCTGATAGAATACTAATTGGATCTATGCAGACAAAAGAAGGCATTAGAGCAAGAGATGAAATTGTCAATATCTATGCTAACTGGGTTGACAGAGATAAGATATTGACTAGCAATATCTGGAGCTCGGAACTATCAAAATTGGTTTCAAATGCTTTTTTAGCTCAGAGAATATCGTCAGTAAATTCAATATCTGCTCTTTGTGAAAAAACCGAAGCTGATATTACCGAGGTATCTATGGCAGTGGGAAGAGACAGCCGGATTGGAGATAAGTTTCTCAAAGCCAGTGTCGGGTTTGGAGGTTCCTGTTTTAAAAAAGATATAATGAACCTTGTTTACATCTGTGAATCTTATGGTTTGTATGAAGTTGCTGAATACTGGGAAAATGTGATAAATATAAATGATTTTCAGGAAAAAAGATTTGTAAAAACCATAACAAAAGCAATGTTCAATACACTTGCAAATAAAAAGATTACAATATTCGGTTTTGCATTTAAAGCAGATACTGGAGATACACGAGAATCAGCAGCTATCTATATAACGAAAATGTTATTGGAGGAAAAAGCAAAGATAACAATAACTGATCCCAAAGCTCTTTCTAATGCAAAAAAAGAACTCGCAGAATTCAGTGAATTTGTAAAATATGAAACAGATCCATATATAGCAGCAGAAAATTCACATGCAATAGCCGTCTTGACAGAATGGAACCTTTACAGAGAATTGGATTATCAGAAGATATTTGATAAAATGATAAAACCTGCTTTTTTATTTGATGGAAGGAACATTATCGATCATAAAAAAGTTTTTGATATTGGCTTTAATGTCTATCCAATCGGTAAACCTAAATTGACACATCTTTAAAGTTTTTTTAACATTTTAGATACTTTGTAAATAATAACTTTACAAATTTAATTTGAAAAATTGTAACAATACTCATCATGAATTATTTTCAACATATAAAAATCATACAAAACCTGGTGTACAATTGTATATCTTCAATTTACAATTATCAATTTAATACACTACTGAAAACTAGAAGGATTTTTTATGAGTGAAAAAAAATCTATTATATTGATTATCACTGTTACATTTCTGATAGTTGGTAATATTGTTGGAGCTGGAATTTTAGCACTTCCATCCAATGCCGGTCTTTCAGGTTTTATCCCGACAATTATTGGTATGTTAATTGCAGGTTCTGTAATG
>CBDUTX010000064.1:0-9102 GCA_965370235.1 uncultured Desulfuromonadaceae bacterium
CGAAATAAATCTGGGGAATGGATGTGAATTTGTGAAAATGAGTGAAATCTCAAAACCATTGAAGAATAAAACAAAAAAAATTCTAGTTACCACAATCAAAGGCAGAACTGGAAAAATTGCAGTTGCAAAATGAAAAAGATTATCCTTTTTTCACCTTCTCAGAAAAATATTTACGGTCATGCTCCACCCTATCCTCCACTTGGTCTACTTTCAATTGCTTCGGTTTTAAAAGAGAACAAATTTGAAGTTGAACTGATCGAGGAAGATTTTCATGAAAATAAAGAGATATTATCAAAATTATCAGAAAAGAATATTTTAGCTGTATTTGCAACAGCGACAACACCTCTTTTTGACAGAATAGAAAAACTTGCAGATCAACTGCAAAAAATCAATGGACCACCTTTGATAATCGGAGGTCCACATATATGGTCTGTTGGAAAAACTGCAATCAGAAATGGTATTCTGGCAGGAATTTCAGGAGAAGGCGAAATCACAGCAGTGAGGCTGGCAGAAAAACTTTTAAAAAGTGAAGACTTCTCGGATATTGAAGGTGTTATCACAGATAAATTTGAAAATTCTCTCCCCCCCCATATAACCGATCTTGACAGTCTGCCCTTCCCTGATTATTCATTAGCCCGTCCATGGAAAAGATACAGACCTCCTGAAGCACGAGTATACCCTGCAATCCCTGTCAACCTGAGCAGAGGATGTCCAGGTAAATGTATTTTTTGCTCTACACCGGGATTTTGGGGTAATAAGATCAGAAGAATGTCGCCAGAAAGATCAATGGAACTTATCGAATATCTTGTTAAAGAAGAAAAGGCTAAAGAAATTCATATCGCTGATGATGATCTGACCGGAGATAGGGAATGGGTTGAGATTTTTTTAAGTCTTATCAGAAAAAGCAGATTGAAAGTGAACTTTGTTTTTCTCAATGGACTGAGAGCTTCAAATTTAGATAAAGATATGCTTACTCAATTGAAGTATTCAAATTTTTTAAATGTAGGTTTTGGAATTGAATCAGGCAATAAAAATATTTACAAGAGAATAGGAAAAGGTATCACTTTTAAAAAAATGAATGAAGCTATTGAACTGTCAAAAAAACTTGGTTTTAATGTCTGGGCTTTTTATATATTCGGTCTCCCGGGAGAGACAATTCATACAATAGATGAAAGTATAAATCATTCGATAAAATCAAAAATTGATTTCGCAAAGTACTTTATTTTACAACCTTATCCGGGCACACCAATTCATAAACTTTATAAGAAGAAAGGTTATTTGGATGAAGATATTAAATCATCTCTATACGGAAATGCATCTTTCACTTTGCCTGACATCACTTCTTTTGAACTTGAAAAAATGAGGAGAAAAGCATATTTGAAATTTTACACAAATCCAAAAAAAATATTCAATATTTTTAATAAATTTTTTAAATACAACACACTTTCATTTATATCATCATCTTCCTTTGTACTTAAAATGATGAAAAAATAAAAGAGGTTTTTTGAAAGAACAAAATAATAATTTTTATCTTCCCTTTGGAATATTTGTCTTGTTGTTCTCGTTTTCAATATATCTTTTTTTCTCAGCTCCTGGACTTTTCTGGGAAGATTCCCCCCAGATGGAAATTGTTATTAGAACTCTATCAATCTCACACTCTCCGGGGCATCCTCTTTATTCTGTAATTGGTAGATTTTTCTTCATCTTTTTTAATATCATTACAACTTCTGATAAAGCTTCGGTTCTGACAAGTGTTTTTCTAACAGCATCTGCCATTACTCTCTACTCATCTCTAATTTTCAAAATCATTAAAAATAAAATCATCTCGGTTTTATTACCTTTAGTTCTCGCTTTTTCTCCACCTGTTTTCAACTATTCCGGTATTGTTGAAACATATTCTCTTCTCATTCTCGGATTAAGTTGTTACATGATATTTTTAATCAAAGTACATAGATATCAAATTCTTGCGTTTTATCTTGCAGGTCTTTTCTCCGGAGGAAGTATCCTTATACTTATACCTCTCCCATTAGTTTTTATCTTATACTGGTTCAATCTCAGAGATAAGCGTTATTTTATCTTAGCTATTTCTTCATTTATTTTCGGTTTGAGCATATATCTTTTTCTCCCTTTACGTAGCTTCGCAAATCCTCCACTCGACTGGGGAAATACAAAAATTATATCAAATTTTATTTCAACTATCACTATGTCTGAGTTCAGAGGAGATATGCTCTCCGGTTTCCTCTCTTATGGGAGCTGGTTCTCAGGAACAATTGAAGTTCTAAAAAGACTCTCCTATTTTGTTTTATTCATTGGGTGGTTTGTAATTTTCTTTAGTTTCAAAAGTCTTTTCAACAAGCATAAATATATTTCATTAATATTTCCTGTAAGTTTTATCCTCTATTTTATATTTGCCCTTAAATCAGGAAAAGGACCAGATTTTTCAGCCTATCTCATACCTCTATACTTCATCATGACAACAATTTTGATGTTTTTCTCATATAAAAAAAAATATCAACTATATTTTTTCCTGCTTATAATGATAATAGCATCTCTCTATTTTAATCACCCTGATATCAGAAGAAGAAATTCATACGGAGCAAGTGAATATCAAAATCACCTTGTCGAGGTTTTACCTGAAAGTTCACTTGTAGTTGTTGAAAACACCAATGAATATTTTCTGCTGCTCCACTTACAGATAATAAATAATTTAAGGAATGATATCATTATTATCTATCCGGATTTATTGTCAGAAAGATGGTACAGGGAAAAATTCAATGAGATAGGTCTTAAATTGTTTACAGATCAGGCGTTAATCGACTATTCCAGGATGCATAATAGAAATTTAATTTACATTCCATATGAAAAATGGTTTTTTACAGAAGAATTATTCAAACCTCTCGGGTCGGTTTTTATTTTATCAGATGAAGAATTCAAATTTAAAATTGAAAGATATATTGATGACAATGAACCAATATCTTCAAATCATCAGAGAGTTATATGGGAAAGAATGATGTATTATTTTTTTAATACTAAAGATCACCAGTATTGTCTTGAAACTCTCGATTCATTAACAAAAAATTACACAAACTGGCAGTATTTCTATAACAAAGCAATAATATTATCCGATATTGCCGACTCTTCAGGGGACAGTCATTTATACAGTATTTCATTAAGTTTTGCAGATTCCTCATTATCAAAGGGTGGTCCTGATGAAATATTGAATTTATTCAAAGCGAGATTATATCTGAAGACAGGAGATTTCTTCAAATGTATTGAATTAACTGAAGATATGCAGAAAACAAAAGATATTGTGAAAATTAGAATTTTAGCTTTATACTTCTCTGGTCAAAAAGATATAGCACTCCTTGAATTACAGAAAGCTTTATTAAAATGGTCGGAAGAAGTTGATATTGTCAATCTGAAAAATGTAATAAAATGAAATAAAATGAATAAATTTAAAAGTTCGCTGTCAGAACTCTGGATATCGATCAGAAAGTTTAACTTTTTTGATCTTCAACACTCATGGTTGAAATTCGTACTGCTTATCACATTACTTACAATAACCACAACCGGTGTTATATCTTATATTTTAACTCAGAAATTGATAGGACAGATGAAAGATTCTGCAAGATCAATTGCACAGGGTTATGCATCAATTCTCTCTGTAATAACAACAGAAACGATTTACAATCCTACAAGTGAGAGAATTTTTCACCAGGGTGTTATGATAATATCCAGAATACCTCTTCCAGTTGTTGTCACTGAAACAGACGGAAAACCAAGAGCCTGGAGAAATATCGGTATTGATCAAAATATTTATTCCTCATTTGAAATAGATACAATGACTATGGAGCAGGTTAGAAATAGTGAACTTGCAGAAATACTGAAAATATACGAAGAGATGGACAGAACACATACTCCGATACCTATTTATGTTGATCTTGGAGATGAAAAAATTATTGTTGCATATCTCCATCATGGAAATCCTCCTCTTTTTAAAAATATCAATCTGCTTCCTATAATCCAGACAGTTCTTCTTTTGACACTTCTTGTTACACTTCTCTTTTTAATAAGGATCACAAGAAGCTGGGAAAAAGATAATATATGGATGTTGATAGCCAAAGAAACCGCTCACCAGCTTGCTACACCGATGTCTTCTATAATGGGATGGATTGAGCTTCTACAGACAGATGATGAAAGTTTAGATGATGCTCTTCCAAGTATTGAGAAGGATATTTCAAGGATGAATGGAATAATTCAGAGATTCAGCAAGATAGGACTTCCATCAACTTTAATAGAGATCGATTTAAATGAAGTATCGAACAAGGTTTTCAATTACTTCTCAACAAGACTTCCTTCTCTTGGGAAAAATGTTACTTTGACACTCGATCAGGATAAAAATTGTTATGTCCATGGTGATTCAGAACTGCTTTCATGGGTTGTCGAAAATATGATAAAAAATTCTCTGGATGCAATCGATATCCCGGAAGGCAGGATAGAAATTATAACAAAAAATGATTACAAAAATTGCAAAGTCTGTTTAAAAATTAAAGATAATGGAAAAGGTATGTCTAAAAAGATCCAGAAAAGTATATTTAATGCAGGCTTTACTTCAAAGAAATACGGCTGGGGTATGGGATTAACACTTGCAAAGAGAATTGTTGAAAAAATTCACAAAGGGGAAATATTTGTTGAAAGTTCAACACCGGGTGAAGGTTCAATCATCACAATAGTTCTCGATGTAGTGAAATAATTTATAAAATTTGTAAATTCTTTCTGGACATGTCATGACCTATCCCTACATATTTATTATCTCGGGATGAGACAAGCCCATCCCCTACAAATTTTGTTTATTTGGGATTGGGAATTGATCAATGTTAATACAATTGTTGATAAAACTTCTTAAATCTTAAATCGTTGATACATCTTCGCTATCACTTCGTTCTTAGCTTCGATGGCCAGATCGGTGTTCGGTGTTCATCCGACTTCGCTAAAGCTTCGTCGAGACTAGATTCTTCAGATGTGTGGGGCTTTGTTCCTTAGTGTCTTTGTGTGAAAATAAAATTATATAGCTCATACAGAGACATAGAGACACAAAGTAAAACATTTATTATTTTTTTATTTATCATTAAATCGATAAAGTTTTTTGCGAAGCAAAAGATTTTATCATTCCCCTACCTGCTGCAGGCAGGTGTTAATCTGATAGGGGGCGTTGGGGCTGGGCTCTGTGTTAAAGTTGATGAGCGATTTTTACGTAGTAAAAAGATTTCATCATTTCTTATATTGTATTCTCTGTGTTCTCTGTGGTGAAAATTCTTATATTGGATTGTGTTGGGAATCCTGTTCACCTGCCGAAGGCAGGTAAATCCTGTAAATCCTGTCAAATATTCTTCTGTGGAGGTGTAGGGCTTTGTACCTTAGTGTCTTTGTGTGAGGATTTTTTTATTTCTTCTGTGATCTCTGTGGTTCAAAAATGCAAAAATGCAAGCCCTGACCCTAAATAAGTTTGGACAGGTCATGGTCTGTCCCTACATATATTGTTCTGTGTTTTTCCTAATTAGTTGATGAGAGATTTTAACATTGTAGGGGATGGGCTTGCCCCATCCCGTTTATTAAAAATCACAATTTCTCAGCAAGTACTACAGTTTTTTTTGTAGTATAATTCTGCCCGTCTGCTGACTTTGCATTGATGTAGATGATATATATACCAGGGGGTAAAATACTCCCTCCGTCATTACAACCATCCCATATGAAACTCTCCTCATTTGAACATGGTCCACTGTGCAGAGTCCTCACCCTGTAACCTGTTACATCATAAATATAAATACCAAGATCATCTGGATAAAAAGGCAGGGACAGAGAGATAATACATCTTTCATCAATACCATCACCATTCGGGGAAAATGGATTAGGACTCACAGATATTTCACCTGTATTAATATCAGCAAGAATTGATATGGAATTTTTCTCTCCCGGTGTTGCTCCCCGCTGATCAACACATACACCCCAGTTTCCTTTGTCATTAGTTCTTATATAATTATTTACTCTTTCATAACTGATACCCCTGTCCCATAAATTGACATTGTAATATAATTTATCTACAGTGATTGAATAATTATCTTCGATGGACAGACTGTCAGTGTTATTGCTCAAAGTAGTCCAATTATCAGGCTGAAAAACCGGACAGTTTATACCTGAATAAACACTGAAAAAATTTACTGAATCTTCGAGGAGGATAAAATAAGTTTTACCTTCAAGATTTAAATTGAAAGAAGAACTGTCATCTCCACTTATCATCAATAGCCGAATGGAACAAGGCTTGACGGATCTGTTGTATATCTCTATCCACTCACCTGATAAAGTCGGAGCAAACATGATTTCAGATAATACAATCTGTCCGGGCTTATCTCCGAATCTTATCAATCTCGAAGAGTATAAAGAATTACATTGTATCACAATTTGATGTAATCCTTCAGGGACATCGGACCAGGTAAATGTAACAGAATCCTCACCTCCATAAGGCAGAACAGGTCCATAGAGAATTTCTTCAGAAACAAAAATCAAGCTATCATATGAAGTTAAAAACTCAGTATAATTCAGTCCTACATGCAGATTTTGAAATGCACCCGATGTCATATTGATAAGTACTGCTGTAATAATACACGTTCCTCCGGGAAGGACATCCTCGGTAAAACTTATTCTCTCAGGAGGGATGAACAAACCTGAAATATAACATGAATTCTGATAACCGGGAGTAGAAGAATCAGATGAAGCCTGCCAATTACTTTCAATGTCATCCATATTCGGACTGACCCTCTCTACTGAAAAACCATCACCTGGATTAAAAGGGATACAATCGGTAGTATCATCAGGTGATCCATATGTACTTATTGTATCTGTGCTATTGAAAATTAAAATAATCGGATCATTTGTCGTTAGGCCATTCCCGATTGTAGTATTTCCGACAGTTAATATCAAAGAGCTGTCACCAAAATAATACGGTTGATAATACATTCCATCTCCCGTATCAACATATTCAGGATCCAATATAACAGCATAGGAATAAGGTTTTAATAAAGTTGTTCCATATATTACATTGGTTGCAATTAAATTAACATCATCCCATGTAATTATCTGATCTTCCGAATCACCGTCACTTAATAAGAAATTTGAAAGGTCAATAGTATTTGAAGAATTATTATATATCTCTACAAACTCATTCCTGTCACCGGGTGACCCAACTCCGGTTTCACTACCGAGAGGGTTGGACATAACCTCATTGACCACCAGGTTTTCTGCTCGCAAATTGACTGTACACAATATATTGACATTTATCATAATTTTTACTATAATCATTCCAAAGAGAATATTATGTCTAAGAAATTTACAAAATGGCAAAAAGCACTTGAGGATCTTCATTACATTGCTTCTAAGCTGGGTGTTGAAGTAATTTATGATAGAATTGAAGGTGAAGGAGGTTTTTGTACCATACACAATAAACCTCTGATTGTTGTAAACCGCATTTACAGTCCGCAATATCAAGTTGCTGTATTTTTAAAAAATCTGAATTTAAAATACTCCCTCGATGATTTCTACCTTTCTCCTCTTTTAAGGAACTTACTTGAAAATTCAAGACTTTCAAATGCAAGTTGACATCCTCTATCTCTTCAATGGTTGATGAAGAGGTTTGCCAAGTGCATCTCTTGCTGCTTCCATTACAATCTCTCCAAGTGTCGGATGAATATGAACACATTCTGCAATTGTTTCGATCTTTAAACCTGCTTTTACTGCAAGAGTAATTTCTCCCA
Organism: uncultured Desulfuromonadaceae bacterium; assembly: GCA_965370235.1. Lineage (GTDB taxonomy): Bacteria > SDB-A > SDB-A > SDB-A > SDB-A > CBDUTX01. The sequence continues at coordinate 7,809 of CBDUTX010000064.1, forward strand.
AGAGAAGATCAGCATTTTCTCCGATTATCTGTCCTCCTATAACACTGTGATCATCATTCCGGGCTACAATTCTGACAAATCCCTCCCTGATTCCGGATGTTATAGCTTTGCCATTTGCTGAAAAAGGAAAAATACCTTCAATATACTTTATTCCCCTCTTGTCAGCTTGAGAAGGATTTAAACCAACGGTGGCAATTTCAGGATATGTAAAAACACAGGCAGGAATTCCGGTTATATCTCTTTTTACTACTTCACCAGCTATACATGCAACTGCGATCTCAGCCTCATATGATGCTTTGTGTGCAAGATAGGGTTCTCCGATAATATCACCACATGCATATATTCCCTCTATTGATGTCATGCAGTGATCATCAATTTTAATATGCCCTCTACTGTCAAGTTCTATACCTTCTAAATTCTTAAATAATCTTTTATCAGGTTTCCTGCCTGCTGCAAGAAGAACTTTATCAACTTCAATTACTTCTTCGGTATTCAGATAGCAAAGAATTTTATCATTTTTCACCTCTGTCTTTCGGAGTTTTTCACCTGTAGTTATTTTAACTTTCATTTTTTTCAATACATCAGTTATCAAATAGCTGATTTTTTTATCCTCAAGATTCGGCAATAATTCCGGAAGCATTTCAACAAGACTTACTTTAACCTTAAAACTTGCCCAGAATGTTGCCATTTCAAGACCTATTACACCTCCTCCGACAACAAGGACTGATCCGGGAATCTCCTGAAGTGAAAGTGCATCTTTTGAACTCAAAATATACTTACCATCAAACCTGGCAGGTGGTATATCTGCAGGAATGGAACCTGCTGCAATTAATATATTTTTCGTCCTCAAAGTCCTTCCCTCAACATAAACTTCACCTCGTTGTTTAACCTCCGCTGTTCCCTCGATATATTCAATTTTCCTATCAATAAAAAGATTCCTTATCCCTGAAACAAGTCTGCTTACACATTGGTCTTTATGTCTGAAAATTGTTTTTTGATCGATTGAAATGTCACCGGCAGATATACCGAATCTTTTCATTGTTGAAGAAAGTCTATATATTTTTGAAGAATGAAGTATGGATTTTGTCGGAATGCAACCATAATTCAAGCACACTCCTCCAATTCTATCTTTCTCAACTACTGCTGTTTTTAAACCCAGTCTACCTGCTTCAAGAGCTGCTATATATCCTCCGGGTCCTGCACCTATTATGATAAGATCAAACATCTTTTTTTCTCCCTTTAAACCTTTTTACAAAAGGAATTAAGCATATAACAAATGAAATGAAAACATTTG
>CBDUTX010000065.1:0-9102 GCA_965370235.1 uncultured Desulfuromonadaceae bacterium
CAGATGAGCATAAAATACTTCTGAAAGAGGGTTCCTTACACAGCCATGACTTGCATGAGAACAGACCTGATGATATGTTCCTCTCAATGGAGCATTTGTTCCATTTTCAATAAAATAGAAATGCTTTTCTTCTCCACTGTCTGTGATAACGGTTACATCATATGCTCTTTGTATTGACATCCACCACCTCATGGTACCTCCATCATAAAATTCAGCAGATAGTAGTTTGTCATAAATTCTACTGTGAGCACGTTCAGTTGGTGATTTTCCTTTACCGCTGGAGATAAGACTGAAAGTCAAAGGTCTTACTCCTTCCCATAAAATCGTAAATTGGAGATCTTCATCAAGATATATATCCAGCCATCTCTCTGAGATCACAGTTATATTTTCAGTACTTTTAAAAACAGGTGTTGTAATTGTAAGTTGAACATCATTAAATTTATCAGGGAAGTATGGAATTTCAATATAATATCTAATATTTTCAGTATTGTTTTTTAAAAGAACATCCAATGGGTATTCGATATTTTTGTGAGTGATCGTTAAACTGATGTTTTCGTAAAGGTAAGGGGATATATTTATTCTCTGATGAGAGTAAAAAGTATCTTGAATTTCAAATAACTTAAGTTCATCAGGTAATAAATATTCTTCATGTTGAAAATTAAGATTGTTCAGTATGAATAAAAAAACAATTAATATCATTATTTATTATTAGCAATTAAACAGATAAATTGCAAGAATTCAATTTTTAATAAATAATCTACAAGACTTTTGATTTATAATGATTTTAGTTTTTTGTGTTAAAATCTGGGAAAATAAATAAAAAGGGGAGGAGGGGACTCCCTCCTCCTTAGATCTCAGATTCTTCAAACTGATGGGGTCTAATAATATGTGGAGTGATGAATATCAGAACTTCTCTCTGAACAATTGATGTGCTTCTCCTTTTAAAAAGCCATCCTATCAAGGGAATGTTTTTTAAAAAAGGAATACCGCTTTCGCTTTCACTTTCAGTTTCAGTGACAAAACCTCCAAGAGCTACAGTTTCACCATCCATAACTCTTTGAGTTGTCTGAGCTTCATGTGTGGTAATGATAGGTGTTCCTTCTAAAACTGAAGATATGTCAACTTCTGACAATTCTGTCCTGATGACGAGATTGATCTCTCCCATAGCGTTGACATGAGGAGTCACTTCAAGTTTTGTACCTGCATCGTAGAATTCAATAGTAGTTGACCCATCAGATCCTCTGACCTGGACACCGAATTTTTTCCCACCGAGAATTGTGGCTGTAGTATTATCAAGAACGGTAATACGCGGGCTGGCAACTGTACGTGCCATTCCGTCTTTTTCCATTGCATCTATGATTGAAGTTATTTTTGCAAAATCATGAATTGTTCCCAGTCTTATATTTATCCTGCCTCTCTCAGAAGTTTCAGTCAGTTCCCCAAATTGAACACTTCCGCTGGTGTTAAGATCATCGAAGTCAAGTCCAGAGAGCGACCATGTGATTCCAAGATCTACTGAAGCATCCATATTTACATCTATTATCTTTGCAAATATTTCAACCTGGGGTGTTGCTTCATCTAATATCTTGATCATATCTTCTATAGCTTTTTGCCTTGATTCAATATCAGATATAACAAGCGAATTTGTCCTTGTATCTGTTGATATTACTCCTCTTTCGGAGAGCAGGTTCTGCAGTGACGGGAGAATTTCTGGCGGAGTGGAGTATTGGAGAGTATATACTCTGTAGATAACTCTTTCTGCACTTTCCCGAGCCATTCTCCAGGTGTCAAATTCTTCTCTGCTTCCAACCATCAATATTCCGTTTTCTTCTGTTATACCATATCCTCTGGAATGGCAGATCGCTTCAAGAGCTTGCCACCAGGTCACATTATTCAATCTCAGGGTTATAATTCCTGAAATTCCCGGTGAAGCGATGATATCTCTTCCGCTGTAATCTGCTATAGCTCTTAATAGAGTGAGTATATCAGTGTTATCAAGATCGAGATTTATCAAACCACCTGAACCTGTAAATGTTCCCCTTGGAAGTCCTCCATAAGAGAAATTATCGCTTTCAAGACCGGAAGTACTTTCGGTAGCTCTCCAGACTGTAAATGAGCCTGTAGCTACCGTAGGAACTAAAGTAATCTCCAGATCTGATCCTACAGGTTGGGTGTGATAATCTTTTATACCTTTTGTTTCAATTACAACTCTGAGAATGTCACTTGATGAGAAATCAGCTATACCAATACTTGAAATAGCTCCTCTATTAATTATCGGAAAAGCTGAAGTTCTAAGTGCATTATCAGTTTCATAGAAATCAATTACAATATTATTCCCGGATTGATAGTCTCTATAGGTAGTATTAGCATCTGTTTCAAGAACTATCTTTGTACCTGAAGAATTTGGTGATATTGTAATTTCATATAAAACATTGGCATTTATTGATATGCCAATTATTAATAATAGAGGAAATAGTATATATTTCACTGTCCCTCCCCTGTGATAGAGCCTGCTTTTGTTATTACAACTTTTGATATAGTTCCATATGTATTAAATACAAATGTAACAGCGTCAGGAGTTATTTCTGCTACATTGCCACCGCTTACTCTGTCTCCTCTTCTCAACAGCCAGTGTTTTCCGTCCTGGCTTCTGATAATTGCAAGAAAACCTCTGGGTCCTGAGATTACACCTTCTAAAATTGCATCCTTTGGATTTAAGAGATTTGATTGTTCGAGACCTTGTAAAGGTGAAGAGAAAGGGTCTCTTGAACTAGTATAGTGAAATTCTTCTGTAGCAAGCATCGTTTCAATTTCTTCTGTAGATATAATTGTACTTGATATCGACTGAGTTGAAATAATTGTAGTGTCAGTAGTCTCTTCCGGTTGTTCTGCTTGAATATTAGTTGTAGAAGTTTGAGAAGTAACTTCTGCTACAGTTCCTATTGCACTTGATACTATATCACCTTTCCCATTGCATCCTCCAAAGATAAAGAGGAGGATTATCAGGTAAATTATTGTAAATTTTTTCATACCTATTTCCTCCTTTAATCAGACCATTGGGCATCGGAAGTTTGAGTTGTTGTTAAAGCAGGAAGATAATATGCATTTACTGTCATTGAAACTGTCAATTCTCCTCCACCGGTAGGAGATGAAGCAAGAGTAGAAATTTTTAAAATTCTCTGGTTATTGGCAATGAGATCGAGAAATCTACCAACCTTTGAAAATTGACCAAGGAGGACGATTGAAACAGGAATCATATAACTCCCTGTTCCATCTCCGGAAGAGATAGGAAGAGATGGGGTTGAAGAAATAATATTAACTTCTGCCTGATGAGAGAGTTCAATAAGTAGTTCACAGATGTCATTTCTATCAGCTTCTTTTGGAACCATTGCTTCAGCTTTTACAACAAGACCTTCCATGCTTTTTAAAAGTGCCTTATATTGTTCTATTTTTGCACTTACATCAACTACCTGCCTTAATGAATCCTCATAAGATCTCTTGAGATTAATTTTGTCATCAAGTTTTGTTGTTGCTTCCTGATATGGACCAAATTGCATAAATATAAAAAGTACTATTGCTGCAATTATCCCAAGCAAGAATATTAAGATAGCAAGTGCTTTAGTGTTCATCTTTTACCTCCTCTGTCATAGTGATCTGATCTTGAGGAAGTGTTGTTTTTATCAGTCCCGCAGTGATAATAAAATTCACTACCGGCTGTTCTCCCACTGATGTGACAGCCCAGCTTTCTATCATTATATTTGTTAGATAAGGCGAATCGCTCAATTTATCCCAGAGGTGAGGTAGAACGATATCATATAGAGTTAATCCTGATATCGTTACTCTTCCACCAGTTTCAGAAAGGCTTGTCACCCATGTATATTCAGGTATTCTGTCAGCAATTTCCTGGAACAGATGAGCATATGCTGCTCTTCCTGAATTTAGAGTTGCAATTATTGCAATCCTCTCCTGAAGTTGTCTTTCTTGCTCCTGTAAATTTTTCAATGTCTGTTGTGCTTCTCGTCTGGATTCTAATTCATCTTTCATTCTGTTAATGTCCGAATTAGTATCTACAATTCTCGTATTAATTGAATTGATTCGGACTCTCTGGAATATGAATATTAAAGGAATAAGTATTAGAGCAAAAATGAGAGCAAGAATAATGGGTATTACATTTATTCCTCCCCCTCTTCTTCGGGAAGCTTTTTGAGCCCGTGGCCTTTTTTTCTGTTTTCTCTGACTCAGAAGATTTACTTCTATCATTTATAACCTCTCATTTTAAATTATCCTCTTAAAGCCAAGCCTACAGCAATTGCCAATACAGGGCCAATTTTATTTAAAGTTGAACTGTGTTCTTCCGGAATCTGAATATAACTAAAAGGATTGAACACTTCAACCGGTCTTTTTAATGTTTCTTCCATCACTTGTTTAATTCTAGGTATCAGAACTCCACCTCCTGAAATTATGATTTTATCAGCTTTGCTTCTCACCGCCGTATCTTCTAATTTTGATACATTGCTGCATATTTCTTCAATAAGTTCATTATATATTTGAGTTACGACAACTGTCTGATCAGGTGGTGGGGGAGTTTCTCCTTTTAAAATTTTCTTAGCATCAACTTCAGAGATTCCAAGTTTCCTCACCATTTGATGTATTATCTGATATGTCCCTGTTCCGGGAAAATCTCTTGAAAGAACAGGATTCCCATTTGAAACATAATTTAAAAGAAGCCAATCTGCACCAATATGAACAAATATTATAAACTCATCTTCAGGAATTCCGATAGTTTTATCGTAGCTGTTCTGCAGTGCAAACAGATTGAAATCTACAAGATTTACTTTTAAACCTGTTTCAGTAATGGGATCTAATTGTTGATCTATAACATCAGTTTTTGCAGCAAGTAGTAGAACTTCCATCGTTTTTTCTTGTTTATTCTTGTCAAGTAGGTGATAGTCAAGACTGATATCGATGTCTTCAAAATCAAATGGAAAATTGTTCTGAGCATCAAATCTGACCTGATGATTGTATTCATTGTCACTCATAAGATCCGTAGTAATCTTTTTTACCATAACAGATCTCCCCTGAAGACCTAAATTTACTTTTTTTGTCGTGATACCTGCTTCTACTAATAAAGCCTGAGCAGTTTCAGTTATCAGTAGAGGATCCATTATATGGCTGTCAACTATAACATCGGGGGGTAATTCTTTGATACCGAATTTTACAAGAGAGGGTTTTTTACCTATATTAGATAGCTCAACAATTTTTATTGAGTTTGTTCCAATGTCAAGACCAACACCAGATTTTTTTCCTCCGAACATAAATCAACCTCCTCTCTTTAATCTTCAATGAATTTTCTAATTACAGCCCCTTTGATATGCCACCTCCTGCCTATCTTTTTTCCTCTTAAAACAAGATTGCGTAAATGCTTTCTGACAGTCTGTTCAGATATGTCGAGAAAGATAGCAACTTCTTCAACTGTGTAAAACTTGTTTGGATCAACTTCTCTTGGAGAGATTACCATAATGTTCCTCCTTCTATTATTACATATAATACGCTATAGTAAGACAGAGTTATTGTTCATGCTATATATATTAACAATATTATATTAAAAAAGTCAAGTTATTTTTTAAATATTTTTAAATATATAGAAAAATCAATAATTATTCATAAAACAATAAATAGATATAGTTATATCAATGATACTATATGTTTATTATTTCTTATATGATTTAACTTATAATTTAATGATATATTCTTTTCAATTATTATTGGATATTTAAATAAATAACTGATATGTATATATAACTTCAAATAATTTCTCATTATAATTAATATAATTTTGTAATTAAATGCTTGTATTTAAAATACTTTTCTGTTATATTTACAGAATAATAATTACATATAATATGATATAATAAGTAGGAAATATATTTTAATCTGTATGTTGATGTTATACAGATTAATTTATAAGTTATTGTTAAATATAAATAGGATGTTTTTTATGTTTTGTAATAGTAAATTTTTTTCTTGTTATAATCTGAATTTTAGAATAAAATCAGTATATCTAAGAAGGAGGTTATTATGACCAGATATGTTATAAATGTGGTTATTTTGATTTTATTTGTTATTCTGGGTTGTGGTAAAATGGTCAGAGCGCCTGAAGTCTCTATTTATGAAATAAGCCCGGATGTTTTACAGGTGACAAGTACAACAGCTGGCATTACAGTAACAATTAAAATTGCAAATGATGTCGACGCAAAATTTCTAAAAGCAGAATTTTACTTTTTGAAAGTTAACGGAAGTGCAATTAGCGGAGTAAATGCTTTAACGAGATATTTTGATCAGACTATATCAGGTAATGCTATGTCAACTGTTTTAAATTCGTATGAAGTATCTACTGTTGAAATTTACAATTACATGATTAATAATCCAAGTGAAAATATAATATTCAAAGTGAAAATATCAGGTGAAGATGCATATGGATATGAGAAAACTTGGAATTGCGAGGGAACTATCAGTTGTTCTGTTGAACAACCTTAAAATTCTAATATTGCTCCTTTAAAAAAGCGGATTTTAAATCCGCTTTTTTTATACAGGATTGAATTTTTCAAAATAAAAATATGAAAATCTTTAATAAACCTGGAGCTTTGATAAAAGGGGATATAATATCACCGATACTTCCTGCAGGTCCTTTAAAAGACAGAGATAAATTGAAAAGAGCAATATCATTTTTAGAAAAAAAAGGTTACTTTGTCAGGAATTATGAATTCAAATCCGAATATTTGTATTTATCTATGAATGATTATGAAAGATTGAATGAGATAAAAAAAGCTTTCAATGACCGGGATTCAAAAATCATTATGGGTATAAGAGGTGGATATGGCTGTGCAAGACTTCATAATTTTTTATCATTTATATCTACTTTAAAGAAATTTGATAAAATACTATGTGGTTTTTCTGATTTAACAGTTATTCTTTTAAAACTTCTAAAGATGGGGAATGTCTGTTTTTATGGTCCTATGCTTTCATCTGATTTTGCAGTTGAAAAAAGCGATTTTACATTTTCTTTCTGGGAGAAAATGCTCTCAAGTCCTCAGGGATATGGTATATTCCATTTTCCTGACGGATGGAAAAGATTGAATGGAGGAAAATGTGAAGGAATACTCACAGGGGGATGCCTTTCTCTGATTCAGACTTCAATAGGTACCGATTGGGAAATAGAAACGGAAGGAAAGATATTTGCATTTGAAGATGTAGCTGAAGAACCTTATAGGATTGACAGGATACTTACTCATCTGATTGAAGCTGGGAAATTTTCAAATATTTCCGGAGTAATTGTTGGTATGATAGCAGGATCTAATTCAATAAAGCCAACTTGCCAGGAGGTTATTGCAGAAAAATTATCCGGGTTGAATGTTCCTGTTGTTATTGATGCACCATTTGGTCATATAAAAGATAAAATGACACTCCCACTTGGAGTGAAAATTGAATTTGATGCAGACAGGGGGTTTATTAATTTTACTGAAGGTGCAGTCATCTGAAAAAAATGGTTTTGAGATAATAATTGAAAAATGACAATATAATCAGAGTCTGTCTTATTGATAGAGATGAAAGAGTGAAAATCTCATTTGTTGAGAAAAATGATTATTTTACTGAAGGTGATCATATTTTTTTCAACAAAAAGGGTAGTATTATTACTTCTTCAAAAAAGTTTAATTCTCCCATGCGAATTTTTACCCGTTTTTTTATTGTAAGAGGTATTACGGTTGGAAAAGGATTTCACTGGGAACATCTTGAAGATCAGGCATTCAGAGGTTGTGTGGAGATCATTGCAGAAGAGGAGAAACTAACAATAATAAATGAGATCTCAATCGAACAATATCTATTATCTGTCATTGGTTCTGAGATGAAATCAATATGTCCTGAAGAATATTTAAAAGTTCATTCAATTGTAGCGAGGACATCAGCTGTCAGTATGGCAAAAAATGCTCATCCGGGAAAACCATATGATCTCTGTGCAGATGACCACTGCCAGGACTACAGAGGGATTTTAAGAGAAGATAAGAAGATTCATGATAATATAATTCAGACTTCAGGAAAGTATATCCTGCATAATGATGAAATTGCTGACTGCAGATTTTCAAAAATATGCGGTGGTTTAACAATGAAGTTTTCAGATGCCTGGAGTGAAGATAAAGAACATCCTTATCTTATTGAGATGTGGGATGGAGTGAATAAGGATATTCCTGAATTAAGTGTTGAAAAATATATTAAAGGTGATTTTCCCGATGTATTTTGCTCTCCTTCAAGGAGTACTGTCAGAGGATTTGAGTATTTGAGTAAGTATTTTAGATGGAATATTGAGGTTGATAAAGAAATGGTTAAAAATAATTTAATACTCAAAGGATATAAAATTAATTCGGTTGAGAAAATGACTGTAATTAAGAGAACGAAGAGTTTTAGAGTTGTATGTTTAAGATTTTTATGTGGCAATGATTCGGTAGAAATAAGAGGTGAATTAAATATTAGAAAAGTTCTTTCAAATTCAACTCTTCCGTCTTCAGCATTTATATACAATGATATGGGTAGTTTGTGGATATTAAAAGGAGCAGGATGGGGGCATGGAGTTGGTATGTGTCAAACAGGTGCATTGAGAATGGCATATGAAGGTTATTTATACATAGAAATAATTGATTTCTATTTTCCTGGTACAGAGATAAAAAATATATATAATATTGATGAAATTGAAGAAATTAAATGGAAGGAAGTACGACCTTGCTATGAATATGCAAATTGTTATGAATTGAATAATTGTCATTTTGGAAAAAGAGGTGACGGTCCTTTGGACTGTAATGGAAGTGTCAAAATCTCTATTGATGAACAATAAATTATTTAGAGTTAGCTAAATTATGAGGGGGACTTATGAGGTATGGGTTTTTATTTTTTTTATTATTTCCACTGATAATTTTTTCAGCAGATCTTGATGAAATTGAATACAGTTTAAACCGGGGAGATGTTCTCTTTGCCAGAAGACTCCTTGGAGAAGTAAATCATTTTCATAGAAACTCAATGAATTTCGCACTGCTCGCAACTGAAGTGTATTAC